>JANOSQ010000221.1:0-2701 GCA_031415915.1 Fimbriiglobus sp.
CCCGCATCGCGTGGCGTCGCGGGCTTTTCCTGTTCGCCGTCGGACTGGCTTTCAACTTTTGCCTCTGGCTTCCGGAGGAGACCTTCAACTGGGATGTTTTGACGTTGCTCGGCACGGCGCTGGTGCTGTTGGCTTCCCCGCGACATCTCCCCCGATCGGCGCTCGCCCTCATCGGCCTGTCGATCCTGCTACTGAGCCCGCCGATGCGCGTGATCGCCGACTACCCGGCCTATTGGGAAAACGAAGCGTTCACCTACGACAACACCCCCCGCGATGCGATCTTCGGTTTCGTGGCCAACGGCTACTTTCCGATCTTCCCTTGGTTGATCTTCCCACTCGCGGGATATCTCGTCGGCGAGGCGAATTGGAAGGGGCGGACGTTGTCCGCATCGGGACTCGGATTGATCGCGCTGGCTTGGATCGGAGTCGTGGGCGGCGAGTCCTACCCGAGCTTGTTCTCCCGCTATTACGCCGACGGCTATTCCGAATTCCCGGCCTCGACCGCGTTCGCCGTCGGGATGCTCGGCGTTTGCTTCCTCTCGCTCGCGCTCGCGCGCCGAGGGTTCGACCGCCATCGACTCGGATGGTGGTCGCGCCAACTTCAGCGATTCAGCGCATTTTCTTTGACGATCTACGTCGTCCACCACGCCGTGCACCTTTGGCCCCTTTGGCTGTACGGGGCGTGGATGGGTCACCCGGAGATCACTCAGGATTGGCGAAACGCCATGAGCACGCCGCTGGCCGTGGGGTTGGCGGTGGTGTTCTTGACACTCTGCGCTTTCGCGTTGCCCCGGCTCGAGCGCCGGAAGAACTGCTGTTTGGAATCGCTGATGCGCCGCGTGTGCGGGTGAAATCACGTTGGCGGAACGCTATGGCTCCGCCACAAATACCACGCCGCGAAGGTGCGGTACGGCGCCCACGGTTTTGCGAGTGCGGTCAACCGCTTCGCATCCGGCAGTTTCCGCATCCGGAAGACCTTCTGCACGGCCAAACGCACGCCGAAATCGCCGACCGGCCAGACATCGGGCCGGCCCAGGCCGAAGATCAAGAGCATATCGACGGTCCACGGCCCGATGCCGTGCAGGGGCAACAGCGTCGTCCGGATGGCGGCTTCGTCCGCCGCGGCGAGCTTCGCGTTCAGCCCGCGGGTCGAAGCGAACAGCTCGGCAATTCCGCGGACAGCCTTCCGCTTCGCCCCGGATAGCCCGCACGCCTGCAATTGTTCGTCGGTTCGGGCCAAGACGCGGGCCGGGGTCATTTTCTTGTCGAACGAGGCGTCGAATTTCGCGGTGATCGACCGCGCCGCCGCCGTGGAGATGAGCTGCGCGATCACCGCCCGGATCAACCCGCGGAACAAATCCGGCTCCGGCGTCAGTTTGCAGGGGCCGTGGAGTGCGATGATCGGCCCGAAGCGCGGCTCGACGGCGGCGAGGTGCGACTCGGCGGCACGGGCGAGTTCGGAGAAAGGGATGACGGAACTCACTCGGCTCTCCGGAAAATATTTCCGCATTGCGGCATCATAGCGAACCGGGCGGTGACAATATCGGAAAGGGGATCCCGCACCGTGGCACCGGTTCAACTGCTCGCTCTTATTCGCTCCGTCGGTGGATCGCATTCGACGCATTCGGAAGCCGATCTGCTCGCGAGGTTCGTCGCCACACAGGATGACGGCGCCTTCGGCGAACTCGTGCGTCGCTACTCCCGGTTGGTCTGGGGGCAATGCCGGCATCTGCTGGCGAACGAGGCCGATGCCGACGATGCCTTCCAAGCGACGTTCCTCGCTTTGGCGAAATCGGCCGGGTCGATCCGTTCGACCGACCGGCTCGGGCCTTGGCTGCACGCCGTGGCCTACCGGGTTTGTCTCAACGCCCGCCGCGCCGCCGCGCGGCGGACGAAGCGCGAACGCGGCGCGGCTTCGGTTGAAGGCGACGCGCCGGTGGCCGATTCCACCTGGGATCGGGCCGCGGCGGCGCTGCACGAAGAAATCCACAAGCTCCCCGAATCGCAGCGGGTGGCGTTCGTCCTCTGCTGCATCGAAGGGGTCGCGCCGACCGTGGCCGCGGAGCAACTCGGCTTGAAATGGGGCACGTTTTCGACGCGCTTGAGCCGGGCGAAACAGCGGTTGGTCGATCGGTTGTCGGCGCGCGGCTTCGGCGCCGCACTCGCCGTCGGCGCGGTGGGTCACGGGGCGGTGGCGTCCGCCGCGCTCGTCGAACGGGCGATTCTCTTGGGTTCCGGCGGCGCCGCGATCCCGGCATCGGTTTTATCACTCACCACGGGGGTCGGAGGAATGTTGATGCGAACCAAATTGACGATGGCGGTGGCGTTCACGATGCTCTCGCTCGGCGCGGCGAGCCTCGTGCTGCCCGCGAACCAACTGCCGGCGGCGCTGCCGGTGGCCCGCGCCGCCCCGGTGCCGGTGGACAGAGAGGCCAAGGCGAAAGAACTCGATGGCCTCTGGGCCGAGCTCTACGAGGACGAACCGGACGCCTCGACCGCGCTGTTGAAGCTCTTCAAACAACCGGAACACGCCGTGCCCTTCCTTCAGGCCAAGCTGCGCCCGTTGAAGCTCGACGAGAAACGCTGCAAGGAACTCCTCAAAGACTTGGGCGATGAGGACGAGAAGAAATGGAAAGCGGCGTGGGACGAGCTCGACTACCTCGACCCGCGCTTGGCCATCGATCTGCTGACGCTCATGAAC
>JANOSQ010000222.1:0-3726 GCA_031415915.1 Fimbriiglobus sp.
CCCCCGCTCCCGTCCGGCTCCCCCTCTCCGCTTCGGAGAGGGGGTTGGGGGGTGAGGTCTCCGGGCGAGCGGACGGAATGTGGAGAGGGGGAGTCGCGGACCACCAATCGGTACCCCGTCGCCCCGTTCCCCCGCGAGTCCATCAGCACATCGCACAGCACCCAGCGCACGCTGCCATCGGGCCAGCGTTCGAGCACATCCGTTTGCAGCGGCACATCCCCCGCGGGGCCAACGCAGGCCAAATGTACCGCGTCGCGCAGCACGCCGCGCGGCCAAGGGACACCGACCGTCACCGGTTCGCCGCGGCGTTCGCACGGTTCTTGGCTCCAGCCATACAGCTCGACTTCATCCGGCATTCGAAATCCTCCGCCGTTACCATAGTCCATAATGAACGCATGGCCGAATCTCCCGCACCCCGACCGTGGCTCGTCTTCGCCGACGACTGGGGCCGGCACCCTTCCAGTTGCCAGCACCTCGTCCGGGCGCTGCTGCCCGGTCAATCCGTGACGTGGGTGAACACCATCGGCACCCGACCGCCGCGGTTGGATTGGGGCACGGCCAAGCGTGCCGCCGGGAAGTTGAAGGGCTGGTTGGGCGGAAGTGCTCCGACCCCTCACGGGAGTCGGCTCGCCACACCTACTGTTGTCGCCCCGAAAATGTGGCCGTCGTTTCGTTCGCGCTTCGGCCGGTCGCTGAATCGCAAGCTGTTGTTGCGGGCGTTGCGCCCCGTCGTCGAGGCGATGCCGGCGCCGCCGGTGATTATCACGACGCTGCCGCTGGTGGCCGATCTCGTCGGCGAACTCCCGGCCGCGAAGTGGGTCTATTACTGCGTCGACGACTTCTCCATTTGGCCCGGCTACGACGGCGCCACGATGGCCGCGATGGAGCGCGAGCTTCTGCCGAAGATCGACGTGGCCATCGCCGTCAGCGAAACGCTGGTGACGAAGTTGGCGTCGATGGGGAAGCCGGCGCATCTGCTCACGCATGGGGTCGATCTCCCCTTCTGGCAGGCGCCGAAAGAAGCACCGCCCGAGTTCGCCGGGATCGAACGGCCCATCGTGCTCTTCTGGGGGGTCATCGACCGGCGCATGGACACCGCCTTCGTCGAACGCCTCGGGCGATCCATGACGGCGGGAACCATCGTCCTCGTCGGCCCGCAGGAAGCGCCCGATCCTGCGCTGTTGAAGCTTCCCCGCGTTGTCGTGCGGCCGCCGGTGAAGTTCGAGCGACTCCCGGCACTCGCCGCGGCCGCGTCGGTGTTGGTGATGCCGTACATCGACGCGCCTGTGACCCAAGCGATGCAACCGCTGAAATTGAAGGAGTACCTCGCCACCGGTCGGCCGTGCGTCGTCCGCGATCTCGGCACCACCCGCGTTTGGGCCGACGCCCTCGACATCGCCGTGACACCCGAGCAATTCAGCGCCGCGGTGCTCGCCCGGCTCGCCGGTGACACCCCGTTGTCGCAACTCGAAGCGCGGAAGCGATTGGCGTCCGAATCGTGGGCCGCGAAGGCGGAGCAATTCCGCGCGTGGATCGACGCCGGATCTCTCGCCGTCCCCGCGCACGCGCCGTAGACTCTCGCCATGAGCACACCCGCCCCCATGGCCGAACGGGCCGCCCAGTTCCGCAAGCGCTTCGCCGACCTCGAGGCCGAAATCGGCCAGGTCATCGTTGGGCAACCGGAAATTGTCCGCGGGGTTCTCACCAGTCTGTTCGTCGGCGGCAACGTGCTGCTCGAAGGCGTCCCCGGCCTCGGCAAGACGCTCATCGTCCGCACGCTCGCCCAAGTGCTCGACCTGAAGTTCACGCGCATCCAGTTCACGCCGGACTTGATGCCGTCGGACATCGTCGGCACCGACATCATCCTCGAAACGCCGGAAGGGCGGCGCGAGCGCCGCTTCCAGAGTGGGCCGCTCTTCAGCCAGATCGTGCTCGCCGACGAAATCAACCGGGCCATCCCGAAGACGCAATCAGCCATGCTCGAAGCCATGCAGGAGGGGACCGTCAGCGTCGGCGGGACGACGCACCAACTGCCCAAGCCGTTCTTCGTCCTTGCCACGCAGAACCCGATCGAACAGGAAGGCACGTACCCGCTGCCGGAAGCGCAGCTCGACCGCTTCCTCTTCAAGCTGCTGGTGCCCTTCACGACGCGGGACGAGTTGAAACTGATCATCGACCGCACGACGCAGAACGTGAAGCTGCACGCGAAGAAAGTGATGGACGCGAGCGAGATCGGCCAGTGGATGGAACTCGTCCGCGAGGTTCTCGTCGCCGGGGCCGTGCAGGATTACGCCATCCGGCTGCTGCTGGCCACCCACCCGAATTCGGAGTTCGCCACGGCCGACACGAACCGCTTCCTGCGCGCCGGCGGTTCGCCGCGGGGCGCTCAGGCGCTGATCCTGGCCGGGAAAGTGCGGGCGTTGCTGGAGGGGCGCTTCAACGTAAGCTTCGAGGACATCCGCAAGGTTTTCTTGCCCGCGATGCGCCACCGGGTGCTGTTGAACTTCGAAGCCCAGGCCGAAAACGTCGCCAGCGACAGCGTCCTCGCGGCCATCGTGAACGACGTGAAAGACAAAGACGGGAAGTAGCGACGGCTACCACTTCCCCTTCATCGCCTGCGGTTTGTCGTCGAACACCTTCAATTGGAAGACGTTGCGCAGGTCGTCCACCATGCCGGCGAGTTCGGGGCGGAGCCGGCAGAGGGCCATGCGGCCACCGTTTTTCTTGAGGAACCCGCTGACGTCGGTGAAGAGGCTCATCGCCGCCGAGGACATGCGGCGCACGTTCTTCAAGTCGAGCAGCACCTTCAAATTCGGGATGTTCAAGTTGTCTTGGAGCTCCTTTTTGATGTGCAGCAACTCGGCTTCTTCGACCATGTAGACGTCGTTGATGCGCACGATGGTGATCGGCCCGTCGCGGGAGATGCGCAGCCGGCCGCGGACGACCCCTTTGAGCGCCGAGGCTTTGCCGAGAATCGCCCCCGCGGCCGCGGCCGCGTCGTCGTGATCCTCGTCGGCTTTGTTCATCGCGCTGTCGAATTCCTCGAAGGCCGAGGACTTGGGGCCGGTGTCGGCGTCGAGCGTTTTGAGCGCCCATTCTTCGAGGTCGCGCTGCGAGAGTTGCTTCTCGTGGAAGCTCACGCGGAATTCGAGCGGCCCCGCCGCGACGATGTCGTTCTTGTGGATGGGCCATTCTTCGCTGCCCGGCACTTCCTCGCCGTTCACGGTGGTCTTCTTGCCGCTGCCGAGATCGCGGATGAACACCTTCTTGCCGCGCACGACCATGGCGCACTGCTGGCCGCCCATCTCGGGGTGTTTGGCGCGGAGTTGGCAGGCGGGGTCGGTGCCGATCAGGAAGAGATCGACGTGGATGGGGATGGGCATCCCGCGGTGCTTCCCCTTGGAGACGATGAGATAAAACTTCACGGTCCACCCGTTCGGAGAGTTGGGACGGCGGATAAAAGTGGATTCGGTGAAATCCTACCGCGCCGGAAGTGAGTGTGCAATGAAATGCGGGGGGAGGGGTGCAGCAAGTACAGCAACGATTCTTGGAGGTTTTCGGAGTGTAACGAATCCCGATGAATGTCATGCCTTGATTCTTCGGCCTGTCAGGCCGGTTCTGTCAGCCCAGGTCGGAGTTGGCGGAGCAAACGGAGGACTGGGAATAGATATCAGACCCTGAATTCCGGCCTGTCAGGCCGGTTCAGAGCCCGTGAACCGCCCAGAC
>JANOSQ010000223.1:0-2950 GCA_031415915.1 Fimbriiglobus sp.
TTCGTGTGGTACGAGGTGCTGAAGCGCCAATCACGCTTCCGGCAGACGCGCCGGGCCAACAATCCCAATGGGCCTTCCGTCGAGATGTGGATGTGATCCGGGGCGAACTTCCGCATCCGTTCGGCCACCCGGCCCGGCATCGCCAAAGCGAAGCGGATCTCCGGGTAGAACGGCGCCGCGACCTGCTTATACGCCGACGGTTCGAGCACTTCGACCGTGTGTCCCATCGCCCGCAATGTCCGCGTCGTCGTATCGAGTGTCCGCACCACGCCATTCACTTGCGGGTGCCACGCGTCGGTCACGATCAGAATGCGGGCCATAGGAACCTCGGAGTTGTGGTCTTCTTATCACCCCGGCGCGAATTCTCGACCGCGGCGCAGGCGGCGCGACGGAATCCGCGACGCAGAGTTCCCACAATCGCGGCAATCCGCTTCTCAACCCGCCCGATTTTTCAACAAACACGCTCGGGGCGCACTAAGGTTCTCCGTCCACTTCCGTCACTCCGGTCCGTCTTATGAACTGGCTACGCGAAGCCGATGCGGAACCGATACCCGGCTACAAGCTCGTCTCCCCGCTCGGCAGCGGGGGCTTCGGCGAGGTTTGGAAATGCGTCGCGCCCGGCGGCATCCACAAAGCCATCAAGTTCGTATTCGGCAATTTGAACTCCCTCGACGGCGACTCGGCGAAGGCCGAGCAAGAGTACAAAGCGCTCGAGCGCGTGAAGTCGGTTCGCCACCCGTTCGTGGTGTCGATGGATCGCATCGAAGTCGTCGCCGGCGAATTGCTCATCGTCATGGAATTGGCCGACAAGAGCCTCCACGACCTGTTCGAAGAATACCGCAAAGCCGGCAAAACGGGGATCCCGCGGGACGAACTCCTCGCCATGCTCACGGACGCGGCCGAGGGGCTCGATCACATGATCGAGAAGCACGCCCTCCAGCACCTCGACATCAAACCGAAGAACCTGTTCGTCATCGCCGACCGCGTGAAGGTCGCCGACTTCGGACTCGTCCGCGATCTGGCGAAGCAGTCGAGCGCCGGGATGATGGGCGGCATCTCCCCCGTCTACGCCGCCCCGGAAACCTTCGCGAATAAGGTGTCCAAGCACTCCGACCAGTACAGCCTCGCGGTGGTCTACGTCGAATTGCTAACGGGGATGAAGCCGTTCAACGGGAAGAACATCCGCGCGCTCGCCATGCAGCACATGACCGAGCCGCCCGATTTGAGTGCCCTCCCCGAAGCGGATCGCGCCACCGTCGCCAAGGCTTTGGCCAAGAATCCGGACGAGCGCTTCCCGAGCAATCTCGCCTTCGTGAAAGCCCTGACGGGCCGCGTCGACAACCCGGCGAGCACCTCGATCCCCGTGACGCGAACGACCCGGCCCGGCGGCCACTCCGGCTCCTTCTTGGAAGCGGATCGCTCGGCCGTCACGCCGCCGCCGCTGGGTCGAACCATCTCGCAAAAGCTCCCGGCGAGCCTCATCCGCGAGATCGACGATCTCGCCCAAATGGCCCTCGGCAAAGACGACGGCGTCCTGCGGCCCGCCATCCTCATCGGCGTCGGAAGTTTCGGCCGGCGGGCGTTGCAGCAAGTGCGCTGCCGGTTGCTCGACCGCGTCGGCCAACTGTCGCACGTCCCCTGTTTGCGCTTCATCTACCTCGACCCCGACCCGGACGCGACCGACAAAGCACTCTCCGCGCCGCCGGACATCGCCCTGCATTCGGAGCACATTTTCCTGACGCCGTTGCAACCGGTCACGAACTACCGGCGCCGGCAGCTCGATCAATTGATGGAATGGCTGCCGCGCGAAAAGCTCCACGCGATTCCGCGCTCGCTGCGTGTGGAAGGTTCGCGTTGCCTGGGCCGGCTCTCGTTCTGCGATCACTACCTGCGGTTCATGACGCGGCTCCGCAACGAAATCGGCACCTGCACCCACCCGGAGACGCTGAATCAATCGTCGGAGGCGACGGGCCTGCCGATCCGCGGGAAGGCCCCCGCGGTCTACCTCTTCGTCAGCGCCAGCGGCGGAACCAGCGGCAGCGTCATGGATCTCGGCTACGCCGTCCGGCGATCCCTCGAGAAGATGGGCCTGCCGGACGCGATCGTCTCTTGCTTCGTTTTGACGGGGGCTCCGGAAGACCCGAACTCGCCGCCGGATGAGTTGGCCAACATCTTCGCCACGCTCACGGAGTTGAACCACTACGCCGACCCGGACGTGATCTTCAGCGCCCAATACGGCGGCCCGGAAGGCCCCGTCATCGAAGGGCGGGGACTGCCCTTCACCGCGACGTACCTCCTGCCGATGGCGGCGCGGACTCCGGAAGCGTTTCGCGATTGCGTCGCCCACCTCGCCGGTTACGTCTCATACGATCTCACGACCCCACTCGGGCAGGGGTTGGAGCGCGTCCGCCGCACCGCGCCGCCGGCGGGTCGCACGCCGTTCCGCGGCTTCGGCACGTTCGGCGTCTGGTACCCGCGAGGCCTGCTGCTCCGCTCCGCCGCGCGGCAGATCGCCACCGACATCGTCCGGGGCTGGGCCCAAGCGGTGCATCACTTGCCACCCGCCGCCGAGCAAATCCTCGATGGCATCCTCAATGACAACCGGTTGACACCCGAACCGGTGAAGAAGTTCATCGTCTCCGAATCCGCCACCCGCACCGACGGCGATCCGCTCGAACGGCTGGCGGTTTGGATGCGCGACGTGACCCAGCAAGCGGAGGCCGGCCAGAAGCGCGGCGACCCGGTGACGTGGGGCGTGGCCGCGTGGGATCAGGTCCGCGATTGGCTCGGCATGGAACCGACGAGCGAAAACGACTCCGGCTTCCGCCGGGGCCGGTTGAGCAAGTCGCTCGACGCCGGCTTGCGCCGCGCCGTGGAGGCGTGGGACAACGAACTCACCGAGCGCATCCGCTGCCTCGAAGACCTCCCCGGTCCGCGGCTCGGTTCCGCC
>JANOSQ010000224.1:0-2802 GCA_031415915.1 Fimbriiglobus sp.
CGGGTTCCGAAGACTCCACCCGCCCTACGAGCTGGAAGCCTCGAACGTCAGCGCGTCGTGACTCAGATCATACCCGACGCTCACCGTGCTCCCGTCGGGAATCTCCCCGCGCAACAACCGCTTCGCCAAAGCCGTCTCCACCTCGCGTTGCAACACGCGCTTCAGCGGCCGGGCGCCGTAGCTCGGCTCGTAACCGATGTGGACGAGTTGCTTCTTGGCTTCGTCCGTCAACTTCAGCGTGATCTTCCGCTCGGCCAAGCGCTCGCGGATGCGGTCGAGTTGGATCTCGACGATCTTCATCAAGTCCGATTCCTTCAGGGCGTGGAACACGATGGTCTCGTCGACGCGGTTGAGGAACTCGGGCCGGAAGAACTTGCGCATCTCGGACATGACCTCGTCTTTCATCCGGTCGTAGACTTCGCCGATGTGCGTCCCCTTGTACTTCAGAATCTGCTGGCTGCCGATGTTCGACGTCATGATGACGATGCAGTTTTTGAAATCGACCATCCGCCCTTGGCTGTCGGTCAGCCGGCCGTCGTCGAGAACTTGCAGCAGCACGTTGAACACGTCCGCGTGGGCCTTTTCCACTTCGTCGAACAGGATCACGCAGTACGGCCGACGGCGGACGACCTCGGTGAGCTGACCGCCTTCGTCGTGGCCGATGTAACCGGGCGGTGCACCGATCAAACGGGAGACGGTGTGCTTCTCTTGGTACTCGCTCATGTCGAGGCGGACCATCGCTTTGTCGTCGTCGAAGAGGAACTCGGCGAGTGCGCGGGCGAGTTCGGTTTTGCCGACCCCTGTCGGCCCGAGAAAGATGAACGAGCCGATAGGCCGATTGGGGTCGTTCATCCCCGACCGCGCCCGGATGACGGCGTCCGCCACGGCCGCGACCGCTTCCTCTTGACCGATGACGCGCTTGTGCAGTTCCTCACCGAGGTGGAGGAGTTTCTGCGTTTCCCCGGCGAGCAAGCGCTGGACCGGCACCCCAGTCCACCGGCTGACCACGGCGGCGATATCCTCTTCGCCGACTTCTTCCTTCAACATCCGCGGCGAAGTGTTGGCGTCGGTCGCTTGTTCCAACCCCGCGAGTCGACGTTGGAGATCGGGCAACAAGCTGTGTTGAAGCTCGGCGGCTTTGCTGAAGTCCGAATCGCGCATCGCCGCTTCGAGTTGTTGCTTGGTCGCGTCGATCTGTTCGCGGACATCCCGCAATTTCTGCACGCTCCCCTTCTCCGCCTGCCATCGTGCTTTTAGCGCATCGGCCTCGGATTTCGAATTGGCCAGTTCTTCTTCCAACTTCGCCAAACGCTCCTTGGACACGCGGTCGGTCTCCTTCCGCATCGCTTCGCGCTCGATTTCGAGTTGCATCACCCGCCGCGAGATTTCGTCCAGTTCCGTCGGCATCGAGTCGATCTCGGTGCGCAGCTTGGCCGCGGATTCATCCATCAGGTCGATCGCTTTGTCCGGCAGAAAGCGGTCCGCGATGTAGCGGTTTGACAGCACCGCCGCGGCGACGAGCGCCGCATCTTTGATGCGGACGCCGTGGTGGACTTCGTACTTTTCTTTCAACCCGCGCAGGATCGATATGGTGTCCGTCACGCTCGGTTGATCGATGGTCACCGGTTGAAAGCGGCGCTCGAAGGCGGGGTCTTTCTCGATGTGCTGGCGGTATTCGTCGAGCGTCGTCGCCCCGATGCAGTGGAGTTCCCCGCGCGCGAGCATCGGCTTGAGCAGGTTCCCCGCGTCCATCGCCCCTTCGGTCTTGCCCGCGCCGACGACCGTGTGCAACTCGTCGATGAACAGAATGACCTGCCCCTCGGATTCGGTCACTTCCTTCAGCACGGCCTTCAATCGCTCCTCGAATTCCCCGCGGTACTTGGCCCCGGCGATCAATGCCCCCATGTCGAGGGCGACCAACTTGCGATTCTTCAACCCCTCGGGCACATCGCCGCGGACGATCCGCGTGGCCAAGCCTTCGACCACCGCCGTCTTGCCGACGCCCGGCTCGCCGATGAGCACGGGGTTGTTCTTGGTCCGCCGGCTGAGGATCTGCATCACGCGGCGGATTTCCTCATCGCGGCCGATGACCGGATCGAGCTTCCCCTTCCGCGCCATCTCCGTGAGATCGCGGCCGTACTTCTCCAACGATTGATAGGTCTCTTCGGGATTCTGCGACGTGACGCGCTGCTTGCCGCGGACTTCGCCGAGGACGCGCAACAGTTGCTCTCGGCCCGCGCCAGCATCTTTGAGAAGTTGGCCCGCCCCCTCGCGATCGGCGGCGAGCGACAACAGCAAATGCTCGACGGAAAGGAAGTCGTCCTTCAACTTTTTCGCTTCGTCCTCCGCGACCGCGAGGATCTTGTTGAAGCGCGCGCTCGCGGATTGCGACAACCCCGACCCCGTCACTTTCGGGATGCGATCCAGTGCTCGTTGCACTTGGATCGTGAGAGCATCGGTCGAAATGCTGAGTTTGTTCAGCAAGGCCAGCGTCAACCCTTTGGGTTGATCGAGCAACGCGAGCAGCAAATGCTCGGCATCGATCTGTTGGTGGTCGAATTTGGCCGCGAGCTTCTGCGAATCGGCGAGTGCTTCGCGGGCTTTGTCGGTGAATCGATTGGCGTCCATCGGCTATTCCCCCCATTGGAAGTCCATTTTACGGAAGCGACAGGGGAATTGATGTGCGGGGCAGGAATTGTTGGAGATCGTAGACCTGGCAACGGACGGGAGTGCCAGATCGACGGCCCGGAGGATAGAAAACTCCGTCAACAACCGAGTGCTCGGTCACACAAGTGATTTGGG
>JANOSQ010000225.1:0-7953 GCA_031415915.1 Fimbriiglobus sp.
GCGATTGATCGTCGATGCCCTGACGGGGCAAGCCCGAAAGGCGACGACCCAAGCCGGCACTGTCACCGCGTTGACACTGCACCGCTTCTTGACGGACGAACTCCCGCGTTCGCTGCGGAAGCATTTCGATCACGGCGTCCATCAAACACCGCGCCTCTACGGGACGCAGAATGCCGACGCGGTCCTGATCGATCTCGCCCCGCTGCTCGGTTCGGGAAACGCGACACTGCTCGACCCCGAGCGGTTGAAACGGGTCGTGTTCCGCACTGAAAGCGGCGGCCGCGTGAAGGAACTCGCCGGCTTCCGCAAAACCTTCCAACTGCCCGAGAGTGCCACGCCGTCGGCGCGGAAGTTCGTGGCGAAGTGCGCCGCCGACGATCTCCGCGAAGATTTGAACCGCCTGTACGAATCGGCCCGCGAGCACCTCGGGTACAAGCGCAGGGACATCGACACCGCCATCGACGCCGAGGGAACGGGCACCTTGCGCACCCCCGACTTTGAATACACCGTCCGGCTCTCGCTCGACAAGAACGACCCGAGCCTCGTGACCTGGCGGCGCGAGGTCGGCGGCTTCGCCGATCCCGGCTTCTTGCGCGGGCCCGGCTTCCGATCCCTCTTCGGGAACCTCTTCGATCAACTGGTCTTCGAATTCGATCAACCCGTCGATGTGGAAGCGTGGATCGACCGGTTCGAAGACAACCCGCACCGCGGAGCCAAGCTCCACATCGAGAGCGGCGGTTCGGCGTGCGAACTCACCGTCGCCGGTTTCGCCGGGCGGCTGCGCATCGAGCGGGCGGCGTTGACCGTCCGCGGTCGCGGCCACGACTCGTCGGGATTGCTCGATCAGTTCTTGTCGTTCTTGAAAAACTTCGGGCGACTCGGCGAACGCTTGCAGTTGAAAGGGTGAGCTTGCCGGATCGCGGCCTACAATCAAATTATCGCTTCATCGCAAGGCTCGCCCATGTTGACCGGCCCGCTGATTATCCTCACGCTCAAAGTCCTCGTCGTGGCCGTCTCGGTGCTCTTCGCCGCCGCCGTCGTGTCGATCGCCCTCGGCCGCAAAAAGCTCCACGGCCGGTTGAACACCGCGTTCTTCATCCTCACCATGACGACGGTCGTCGGCTTCGAGTTGCTCCTCCGCTTCTTCGTCGACGTGAGCGCGACCTTCAGCGACGACGCCCGCCAAGCCCTCCGCGTCCACCTGTGCTTCGCCATTCCGTCCGCGATTCTGCTCCCCGCCATGATCCTCTCCGGGGCGCGGCACTGGGTGAAGTTGCACGTCGCCTGCGGAGTCCTGTTCACCCTCGTTTGGATCGGCACGTTCGTGACCGGGGTTTTCTTCCTCCCGCACGACGGGTAACGTCGCCGCCATGAACGCACCCGACGAGACCGAGCGCCCCCCCGGTTGGACCGAAGCGGTCGAAGCCGCGGTCCGTTTGGCTGGTGAATGGGAACTCGATGCCGAACCGGAACTCGACGCGGCCGAACCGGAGCCGATCGCCCCGGCATCCGCCCCGGCCCCGTTCCTGTTCCCGAAAACGGTCGCCGCAGCGGAGGAGCCACCGCCTTCGCCCCAGGTGATCCTCGAAGCGATGCTGTTCATCGGCGGGCCCCCGCTCACGGCCGCGATGGCGTGCTCCGCCATCCGCGGTTTGAGCGAGGAGCGATTCCGCGAACTCATCGACGAGCTCGCCAAACAGTACCGGAGGCAGAACCGGCCCTACGCCGTGCAACCGCGCGACGCCGGCTGGGTCTTGGCCCTCCGGGGGGCATTCCGGGGCGTCCGCGAGAAGCTATACGGCGGGCCGAAAGAGACGCGGTTGACCCAGCCCGCCATCGACGTGTTGAGCCTGATCGCGTACCGGCAACCGCTGGCAAAAAGCGAGATCGAAACTGCGCGCGGCGCCGAATCGGGGAGCGCACTGCGGCAACTCGTGCGCTCGGGATTGATCGCCCTCAAACGCGGCGACGGTTACGAAACGACGCCCCGATTTCTCGAAATCTTCGGTCTGCGTTCGTTGGACGATCTCCCCCGATTGGGAGCCGGTGACGACTGACCGCGCCCCTCAACTCAACACGCCCTTCACCACTTCGCCGTGGACATCGGTCAGGCGGTAATCGCGGCCGCCGTGGCGGTACGTGAGCTTCGTGTGATCCAAGCCCATCAGGTGCAAAATGGTCGCATGGAAATCGTGGACGTGGACCGGCTTCTCCACGGCGCGGATGCCGTGCTCGTCGGTCGCCCCGTAGGCGATGCCGCGCTTCACCCCGGCCCCCGCGAGCCACGAGCTGAAGCCCCAGTGGTGGTGCTCGCGGCCTTTTGCATCGGCCAAGTTGTTGAACGGCGTGCGGCCGAATTCGGATGTCCAGACGACGAGCGTGGACTCGAACAAGCCCTGCCGTTTGAGGTCGGCGATCAGGCCCGCGATGGGTTGATCGACCTGCGTCGCCAGGCGACCGTGGTCGGCCATGTCGCCGTGGGAATCCCAGTTGGCGCTCGACCCGGTGTGGATCAACTCCACGAAGCGGACGCCGCGCTCGACCATCCGCCGGGCGGCGAGGCACTGCCAACCGAAGCCGTCGGTCTGGCCGCGCTTGAGTCCGTACAGCCCGAGGGTTTCGTCGGTCTCCTTGGCGAAGTCGAACGCGGCGGGCATTTCGGCTTGCATCCCGAAGGCGGTCTCGAACGATTTGATCCGCGCCGAGAGCTGGGCATCGTCGGAGCGTTCGGCGCGGTGCGCCTCGTTGAACGCTTTCAACGCGTCGAGTTCGATCTCCTGCCGAGCGGACGGTACCCGGCGGGCGAGGTTGGCCACCGGCTCCGCGCCGGGGACGACGCGCGTGCCTTGGTGCGCCCCCGGCAGAAAGTCGGAGGCCCACACCTGCGTGCCGGCGTAGGGCATCTGCGGGGCGAGCACCACGAACGACGGCAGGTTCTTGTTCACCGTGCCGAGGCCGTAACTGAGCCACGACCCGAGGCTCGGCCGGGCGAACGCGAACGACCCCGTGTGCATGCCGAGGGTCGCGTTGAAGTGGTTCGAGTGGCTCGTGTGCATCGAGCGGATCAGCGCGATGTCGTCGATCGCATCGCCGATGCGCGGGAACAACTCGCTCACTTCGATCCCGCTTTTGCCACGCGGTTTGAACTTCCAATCGGGCCGCTTCAGGTGCAGTTTCTCGTAACCAGCGCGGCCTTTCGTCTCCGGGTGGTCAGCGAGCGTCACCGATTTTCCGTGGGCTTCGATCAGCTTCGGCTTCGGGTCGAACGAATCGACGTGCGAGACGCCGCCGCTCAGGAAGACGAAGATCACCGACTTCGCCTTGCCGGGGAAGTGCGGCAGTTTCGGCGCGAGCGGGTCGGCCGACTCCGCGGCGAGCAACTCGCTGAGGAGGCCGGGGACGAGCATCGACCCGGTGAGCGCGGAACCGAGGAAGCGACGGCGGTCGGGAATCACGGTGTCACTCAACATAGAGGAAGTCGTTGCTGGCTAGAAGGATTCGCGCCAGCGCCGCCCACGCGGCTTTGGTGTCGGCCGCTGCGACGACGTACCTCGTCAAGAAGGCGAGGGCGCGGTTACGCTCCGCTTCGGTCGGCGCTCGCTGGAACACGAGCCGGTAGAGTTCGCCGAAGCGTTCCCCCTCCGGCTTCGCCAGAACCGCACCGGCGATCTTCTCCGCTTGTCCGTGGAAGAACGGGTCGTTCATAAAGAACAGCGCCTGCGTCGGCACCGTTGTCACCTGCCGCTGCGGGGTCGTCGAGTTCGGGTCGGCCCCGTCGAAGAGCGCGAAGAACGGATTGCGCCGATTCCGCAGTGTCGTCAGGTAGACACTCCGTTTGTCGGTCTCGTACACCGTGCTGAATGGCACGTGCTGCGTGAAGTTCCACGCGCTCTCGGGCGGGAACGGGTGCGCGCCGCCGGGGGTGCGGTCGAGTTGGCCGCTCGCCATCAGCAGGCTGTCGCGGAGTTCCTCGGCGCTCAGTGGCCGGCGGTCGAAGCGCCAGTAGAGGTCGTTGCTCGGATCGACCTTCGCCGCGTCGGGCCGCACCGCCACAGCTTGTTGATAGACCGCCGATTGCATGATCCGCCGATGCAGGGCCTTCACCGACCACTTGTCTTTCGCGAACGAATCCGCGAGCCAGTCGAGCAATTCGGGGTGCGTCGGCGGCAGACCACGGGTGCCGAAGTCGTTGGGCGTCTTCACCAATCCTTTGCCGAAGTGGTACTGCCAGACGCGGTTCGCCATCACGCGTGCCGTCAGTGGGTTCGCGGGGTCGGTGAGCCAACCGGCCAGTTGCAACCGACCGCTGCCGGCATCCGCCGCCACGACCGGGGCGCCGAATAGTTCGAGCCAGCGCCGCGGGACTTCGGCGCCCGGTTTTTCCGGGTCGCCGCGCAGGTGCAGCTTGGTGTGTCCGATTGTGCCTTCGACCACGGCATAGGCGGTCTCAACGCGGGCGAGTTCGGCGCGCCGCTTCGCGATCTCGGCTTCGCGCGGTGCGAGTGCCCCCGCCGCTTGGAGATCCGCCACGAGGTTGTACGGGAACCGTTCGAGGAACCAGCCGACGCCATCGGGGCCACCGGGGTGGGCGTCGGCAATCCGACCCGTGACTCGGACCTTCCCCGCGATGGGGCTGACCCACGCCACGGCGACGTTTCCATTCGGCGCCGGATGCAGGAACACCGAGCGCGCCGGAAGCTTCACCCAAGCCTCGATCGGCTTGTCAGTCGCGTTAGCGAAGACCGACGGCGTGTCCGGGCTACCCCACGAGTGCAGGCCGGGTTTGCCTTGGATGTCGCGCGACTGCTGGGTGAAGATCCGCCGGCCGGCGCGACCGTCGATGAAGGCCCAGACGTCTTTGTGCCCGTGGCCATCCGGCTTCGGATTGCCGGTTGGGAAGTCGGCGAGTGCGTCGGTTGTGAGGTTCCACTTCCGCTTGCCGTCGACCTCGGCGATCTCCCATTCGACGAGCGTGCTATCCGCCCCGTGGTTGCCGAGCGGCGACACCGAGAGAACCAGCGTCTCGCCGAGCTTCACGTCAACCGCTTCGTTCTTCGGCATAGCGACGGCTTGGCTACCGCCATCCGGAATCTCGCCCTTCGCCAGCACCGTTTGCTTGGTTTTACTGTGCTCACCCCCACCGCGCCGGGCCTCCGCGATCGCCTTCGATTCGGCATCCAACGCCGCGATCTCCTTCGCCTGCTCGGCGGTTCGCCGGGCCAACGCCGCCGGGGAGAGCAGCGGCACGCGGTCGCGCGGTTGCTGCTTCGGTTCGCAACCGGTGTAGGTGAACTTCGAACTCTGCAGGATCCCGTACAGCCCGTAATAATCCTTCGCCGTGATGGGGTCGTACTTGTGGTCGTGGCAGCGGGCGCAACTGATCGACAACCCGAGGAACGCCTTGCTGAGTGTGTCGATGGTGTCCTCGAAGGTCAGGTGCATCACCGTGTCGGGGTCGTTGTCGAATCGCCGCGCGATGGCGAGGAAACCGGTGGCGATCACCCGCGAAGCGTACTTCTCTTCCGGCCCCTTCGCCGCGAGGATGTCCCCGGCGATCTGCTCGCGGACGAACTTGTCGTACGGCTTGTCCGCGTTGAATGCGTCGATCACCCAGTTGCGGTAGCGCCACGCATCGGGCACCGGGTGATCCGAGTTTTCCCCGGCCGTGTCCGCGTAGCGCACGACATCGAGCCAATGCCGACCCCAACGCTCTCCGTAGGCGGGGGACGCCAGCAAGCGCTCCACCACCTTGGCGAACGCGTCGGGCTTGTGGTCCTTGAGGAATGCGTCCACTTCCGCGGAAGTCGGCGGCAACCCGGTCAAGTCGTAGGTTGCCCGGCGGAGCAGCGTCCGCTTGTCGGCGGGCGCCGCCGGGGTCAGCCCTTTCGCTTTCAACTTGGCGAGGATAAATCGGTCGATCTCGGTCCGCGACCATTTGTCGTCCGGGATCGTCGGTGGCGCTGCGGGGCGGATCGGCTGAAACGACCACCACTTCCGCTGCTCGGCGGTGATCGAGCTGTTCACAGCGGGCCCGGCGACCGGGGGCTTCTCTTCGAGACCGGGCAGACCGCGGCGAATCCACTCCTTGAACTGAGCGATCTCCTTGTCCGCGAGCTTGCCGTCCGGTGGCATCCGCGGTTCATCCTTGTGACCGAGCGCTTTCACCAGCAAGCTGTCGTCCGGCTTGCCGATCACCGCGGCGGGGCCGTTCTCGCCCCCTTTGAAGATGGCCGAGCGCGAGTCGAGCCGCAGTCCGCCGGATTGCTTCTTCGGCCCGTGGCACTCGGAGCAGTGCTTCACCAACAGCGGGCGCACGTTCTTCTCGAAGTCGTCGTCGGCGACGGCTGGCGTGATGGAGGAGAGGAATAGCAGCAGTGGAATCGACCAACGCATCCGCAGATCTCCGGACATCTCAGAACAGCTTCGCCAGCGGTTCGCCGGTCGCCAGCGAGTACGGCCGCTTCGCCAAGTCGCGGATCTCGGTCGCCGGGTCGATGCCGAACCGCGCGAAGATCGTCGCCGCGAGGTCGCCCGGTGTGACCGGGTGCGTCGCGGGGAACGCCCCGAGACGGTCGCTCGATCCGTAGACCGCTCCGCCCGAGACACCGCCGCCGGCGAGCAAGACACTGCTGCACTCGGGCCAGTGATCGCGGCCGGCGCCGTTGTTGATCTTGGGCGTCCTGCCGAACTCCCCGGTGACGACGATCAATGTCGAATCGAGCAGCCCGCGGTCGTCGAGGTCCTCGATCAGCGCCGACAGACCGCGGTCCAACGGCGGGAGCAAGTGGTTCTTGTGCTGTTCGCCGCACTTGGCGTGGGCATCCCAGTTCTGGCCCTGCTGTTTGAAGTCGTAGATGTTCACGAACGGCACGCCCGCTTCGACGAGCCGGCGGGCGAGCAAGAAATTTTGGCCGCGCATCGCTTGGCCATACTCGCCGCCGTTGCTGCCGAATCCGTACCGATCCCGCACCTTCGGCGGCTCCCGGCCGATGTCGAGCGCTTGGCGAAGCGCCGCGGAGTCGAGCAACCGCACCGCCTTGTCGAAGTGGGCATCGACCGGACTATCCCCCGATCCCTTTTGAATCGAACTGAGCAGATCGCGGCGGGCCACATGCCTCCTATGATCGAGGCCATCCTTCGGCCGGAGGAGTTCATTCTGGTAGGCCCGCTTCTCCGGATCGACTTCGATTTGCAACGGATCGAACGCCGGCCCGAGGAACCCGGCCCCTTGGCACGGTGTCGGCACGACGTTGTGGAACACGAACGGCAGCGACGCGAACGGCACATCGCAGTTGTAGCCGGGCCTCAGCGCCGCAACGGCGCTGCCGTAGCTGGGAAAGTGCTGCGGCTGCGGGGCGAACAACTCGCGGTCGGGGCCATCGAGGGGCCGGCCGGTCAGCATGTGAATCGAACCGGCGTCGTGCAGGTGGGCCGCGTGGTGCATGCTGCGGACGATCGCACACTTGTGCATCCACTTGGCGATCCGCGGCAGGTGCTCGGCGATACGGACTCCGGGGGCCGAGGTCGCGATCGGTTTGAACTCACCGCGGACTTCGAGCGGGGCATCCGGCTTCGGGTCGAAGGTGTCGAGCTGACTCGGCCCACCGTAGAGAAACACGAAGATGCAGGCCTTGATCGCCGCCGCCTCGGCCGCCTTCGGCCGCGCGGCTTGCGCCTGCCAGAGGCCGCCCAAGTTCAGGCCGAGGTAGCCGCCGGCACCGAATTGGAGCAGGCTCCGGCGGGTCAGCAATCGGGTCACGGTCGGATCGACCACGGCGGATCTCGGAATCGCGGAAAAGCATCGGGGCGAGCCGGAGCATCCTCTCAGATTCCAGCGTGCGGTGCCAGCGGAAAACGCCTGTGGGGTGCGCCAACGGATTCTGGCGTCAGAACGCGGAGTTGGGAGAGTGTCGCCGTTCGCTCCGCGAACGGTTGCTTCCCGCCACCCCAGTG
>JANOSQ010000226.1:0-2973 GCA_031415915.1 Fimbriiglobus sp.
CCGGTGTGAGGATGCCAACGAGAGCGGTCAGCACTTTGAGATTTTGGCCGGTATCGCCAACTGCACCGGATTTCGCACCACTCGGGATAGGCGGTTCGACGCAAGTCGTTGAACCCGATAGCTCTTGCGGATTTGGGTTCAACTCCTGTCGGGTGTATTTTTGTGTAGGTCTCGAATCGTCCCCATCGGACAAGAAGCGACGGGAAGCCACGAAAGCTGGGCTTTGCGTCGCTTCTGTCATTTCAGGGTTAGCACCGGCCGCTCCCGTCAGCACCGCTTTTTGCACCTGCCGCGAAGATTCCCCCCGCGCAACTAGGCCCGACCGGAGCGGAATCGCCATCACTCCATCACGTACGGCGAATCGGCGATGTGCTCGTGCCTGATTTCATCGACGTACTCCGGCGTTCCCTTCGCGCCGCGCCAGCCCTTCCGGCCTTCGCCGGCATAGAGGGTGTTGGCCGCGTTGAAGACGATCCCCGATACGTCGCTCACGTTCTTGTAGGCGTGCACGACCCCCGGGGGCACGATCAAAGCGAACGGCGCACCGTCACCGACATCTTTCACGTCGCGGTGGCCCAAGCTCGGAGAGTCTTTGCGGGCGTCCCACAAATAGACGCGGAAGACGCCGGGGCCGATGAAGCAGAAGTAGTCGGCTTGCTCGACGTGCTCGTGCGGGCCGCGCGCGACGCCCGGATTGGTCATCGACACGTACGCCATCACGGGCCGGTACTCGGCGGGCACGTCGTCGTTGCGGAAGAGTTCCGTGAGCCAGCCGCGGCCGTCGTGGAAGAAGTTCAGCGGCTTCCAGATCACATCTCGGATGGGGCCGTCGGCGAAGGTCATGGGTCGGCTCGTGACAGGGGGCGGTTGGTTTCATCGGCAATCGCTGTTATAAACGGAGTGCATGCGAAATGTCGATGCGATCCTTCCCCCTTTCGGAGCGATTCGATGAAAGCCTACCTTTGCACCGCGTTCACGCTGGCTCTGGCCTTCGGGTCGATCCGGGCCGAAGATAAGAATCCGAAGCCGGCACCGCTGGTTCAGCTGGCCTCCGCCTCCGTGAAGGATGGCAAGCTGACTGGGATCGCGACGCAGTCGGTGACGAGAGTGATCGACCAGACCGTCACGATGCTCGTCGATGGGAACCGGTCACCGTGACGAAGAAAGTCCCGGTCGTGGAAACCGTGAACATCACCGTGGTCTACGCGATGAAGAACACCAAGGCGACGACGGTCGATGGCAAAGAGATCCCTGCGGACGACTTGGCTGCGATGGTAAAGGACGCCAAATCCGTAGCGGTATTCCCGACCGCGTCGAAGCCGACTGCCGAAGCGGTGAAAAAGATGCCGGAAGGCACCGTCCTCATCGAGATCCTCGCCGAGAGGAAATAATCACTTGAGTACCGAATTCTCTGGGTCAGACCGGCGTCCCGTCGGAGCTTTGCGGCCAACTCGACTCGAAAATGGTTTCGGCCGGAAGTGCCCCACCCCCCGCGAAATCATTTCCGATTTCGGGTAGAACCGATGCGCCCCAACGACTTGCGTTCGAAATCGCATCCCGCAATGCCGGCTGAAACCATTCTTGGATCCGGTGCGGGCGCGAAAACCTGCCCCCGGCAATGTGTTATGAGTCCCCAGAGAATTTGGATGCACCCGGAACGGACACTTTTGCTACCGCCACCCTTGGCCAACACTACCGAATCTGCTACATTGATAGACTTCCACCCCAGAAATCGTGTTGGGGGTGATTCTCGCACCTACAGCCGGTGAAGTGCAACGCCCATTGTGGTAAGCCTTTGCGCCGGAAACGGAGGCCTTTCGTGGCGTTAGTCGATGTCAAAGATTTGCTCGAAGCCGGCGTCCACTACGGGCACCGCGCCAGTCGCTGGAATCCGAAAATGCGGCCGTATATCTACGGCAAGCGGAACTTGATCCACATCATCGATCTCCGGGAAACGGTTCGGGGGCTGCTTCGCTCGTACCGCTACCTGTCGCAGGTCGTCGCCAAAGGCCAACTCGTGCTGTTCGTCGGCACGAAGCGCCAAGGCAAAGAAATCCTCGCCGCCGAAGCGGCCCGCTGCGGGATGCCCTACGTCAACGAGCGCTGGCTCGGCGGGACGCTCACGAACTTCAAGACGATCCGCAACCGCCTCAACCGGTTGAAGGAACTCGAAACGATGTGGCTCGGCGAAGGGGATCGCCACGAGCGCCAAGACATGAACAAGTACATCGCGTCGATGATGTCCGAAGCGGGCAAGCTCGACCAGAACAAGGCCCCCGAAACGGCGACCATCCACCGCTACAGCAAGAAGATGGTGTCGAACCTCAACCGCGAACTGCTCAAGATCCGCCGGAACTTGTCGGGCATCCGCGAGATGAACCGCCTGCCGGACGCGCTCGTGATCGTCGATCCGAAGCGCGAACACATCGGCATTAAAGAAGCCCAGCGCATGGGGATCACGACCATCGCGCTGATCGACACCGACAGCGATCCCGATCCCGTCGATTTGCCGATCCCCGGCAACGACGACAGCATCCGGGCCATCGAAGTGATCGTGTCGAAACTGGCCGACGCGGTGCTGGAAGGCAAAGCCGCCCTGCCGCCGGAACAGCAAACGCAACCCCGCGGCGCCCAAGTCGGCGGCGGTCGCCAAGACCAGCGCGGCCCCGCCCCCCGCGGCCCGATGATCGCCCCTCCGGTGAACCAACCCGCCCCAGCGACTGTCTAAAGCAAGAATTGCACCGCAGAGGGAGGACGCAGAGGAACGCAAGTAGGGATCAAGCCATCGAGTCAACTGATCCGATTTGTTGCAGTGCTCTGCGTTCTCCTCTTTCTCTGCGGTGTAATACTTTTTCCAATGTGTCTTCGAATCGAGAGCATCGAGAAAGCTATGAGCACGATTTCCGCGTCGGCCGTGAACGAACTCCGCAAGCTCACCGACCAACCGTTGATGGACTGCAAGCGCGCCCTGAC
>JANOSQ010000227.1:0-4859 GCA_031415915.1 Fimbriiglobus sp.
CGGACGAGTTGGTCGGCGCATTCCGCGCCGCGACCGCACTCTGGTTCCCGAGCATCGCCCGGAGCGAGGGGTTCGGCCTCGTCCAAGTGGAGGCCATGACCAGCGGTTGCCCCGTCATCAACACGGCGATTCCCGGCAGCGGGGTCTCTTGGGTCTGCCGGCACGAACTCGAAGGCCTGACCATTCCGATGAACGATCCCGCGGCATTGGCTGCGGCGGCGACCCGACTTTTGAGTGAACCAAGCTTGCGGGAGCGATTGGCGAGCGCGGGGCGGAGCCGGGCTCAGGCGGAGTTCGACCATACCGTGATGGCCGAGCGCAGCTTGGCGATGTATCGCGAGGTGTTGGCGTGAA
Organism: Fimbriiglobus sp.; assembly: GCA_031415915.1. Lineage (GTDB taxonomy): Bacteria > Planctomycetota > Planctomycetia > Gemmatales > Gemmataceae > JALHQU01. Next base: position 355 of record JANOSQ010000227.1, read on the forward strand.
GGCCGTTTCGCCGAGTACGATGAACCCCGCCGAGTGGGTTCCGACTTCGGCCCGCTCGATTCTCGATATCGGATGCAATGTGGGGGCATTGCTCGGCGCTCTGAAGGAACGCTCCCTCGGAGCCGCGCTATCGGGCTGCGATGTCAATGCGGCCGCAATCGAAGCCGCCCGGCGAAACGTGCCGGAGGCCGATCTCCGCCTGTGCGCCGCCGCCGCGTTGCCATTCGCGGATGCGACCTTCGATTGCATCACATGCATCGAAACGTTGGAGCACGTCCCGCCAGCGGAGTGGGAGAAATCGCTCCTCGAAATGCGGAGGGTGTTGGCAGTCGGAGGCCGACTGATTCTGCGGACGCCTCACGCCGGCTGGTTCGGTTGGCTCGACTCCAACAACGTCCGTTTCCGGGTGCCTGGCCTATACAGAAGGCTAATCGGCCGCGGTCGCCGCGATGCGGGTTACACCGATGGATCCGCTGGGGTTCATTGGCACCATCATTTTAGTCGCAAGGAACTCCTCGCCGTGGCCGGATCCGGCTGGGAAGTGGAAGGAACCCGCTACGGCGGGTGCCTGATCTTCCCAATCGGAGATTGCCTCCTCTGGCCGTTTTACCGCCTTCGCCGGAGCGGCGGATGGGTGCGGCGCGCAATCGAACGGGTATCGGAAGCGGATTATGAAATGGACTACGGCCGGGCTTCTTACGGAGTACTGATCGCGTTGAGGAAATCCGCGTGAAGGTGCTGCACCTCACCTCCGGCAATCTCTACGGTGGCATCGAAACGTACTTGCTCACCCTCGCCCGTTTCCGGCACTTGTGCCCGACGATGGAGCCGCACTTCGGCCTCTGTTTCCCCGGCCGAATCCGGGACGAACTCACGGCCACCGGGGTGGGCGTCCACGACCTCGGCCCCGTACGCGTCAGCCGGCCGTGGACGGTACTGCGGGCACGGATGAGACTGAGACGACTCTTGCGAGAAGTGGCGTTCGACGCGGTGGTTACCCACGGGACGTGGGTTCACGCGGTGTTCGGTCCGGTAGTGAAACGCAGTGCCGCGCGTTTCGTCCACGCCGTCCACGGGGACATGACCGGCCGGAACTGGCTCGACCGCTGGGCGGCGCGAACTTCGCCGGATGCCGTGATCGCCAACAGCCGCTTCACCGCACGGACCGCGGAGCGGGCGTTCCCCGGTCACCCGACGTCGGTCGTTCATCCGCCGATTCCCGAGCCTGCGGATTTCGATCGCGCCGCAGCCCGGCGCGAGATTCGTGAAGAATGTAGAACCCCAGACGATGCGACTGTGATCCTGATGGTGAGCCGAATCGAGGAACTGAAGGGGCACGCCGTCCTACTTCGGGCGCTGGGCGATTTGCAGGGGGGCTCGGGCTGGGTTGGTTGGATAGTTGGTGGCGCCCAACGACCTCACGAAATCGAATTGCTTGCACACTTGAGAGTGTCGGCCCAGCGTTTGGGCATCTCGGATCGAGTGCGTTTCTTGGGCCAACGGGCCGATATGCCGCGGGTCATGGCGGCGGCCGACATCTACTGCCAACCGAATACGGGCCCCGAAGGATTCGGGATCACTTTCATCGAAGCGCTCGCTGCGCGATTGCCGGTGGTCAGTTCGGACTTCGGTGGCGCAGCCGAAATCGTGACGGAGCAGTGCGGAGTCTTGTCTTCACCGGGGGACAGCGACGCGGTCGCGGCGGCGCTGCACGGGTTGATCGCGGATCCAGTTCGACGGCGGGCCTTGGGCGAAGCGGGAGCGGCACGAGCGGATGAACTCTGCAACTTGAGTCGCCAGATATCCGTTTTGGCCCAGAACACCTTTCCGAGAGTGACGCCGTGACCCGAACCCTCAAAACAATCATCCGCAACCTCTTGGGAGCGATCGCCCCTCAGACCCTCAGACACTCACCGCCATCCAGTCGGCACGCTCGAGAAAGCATTCACACCGCCTAGTACGCGAATGGGGTTTACAGGATCTCAACCGAAAGCTGATCGAGAGATACGGATCAAAAGTCATCTCCGGGCCGTTTGTCGGCATGACGCTCACTGAGAGGACACACCAAGAGCACTTGGGGCCGTTTCTCTTGGGGTGTTACGAATCGGACTCCATCCTTGGTTGGAGCGAATCGCTCTACAGCACTACTCGCAAATTCTCGATGTGGGAGCCAAATTCGGCTATTACGCGGTCGGTCTGGCCCGTCGGATGCCGACGTCGAAGGTCATCGCTTTCGATACGGATTGGTGGGCCCGAGCGGCGACCGCTGAAATGACTGCGGCCAACTCCGTTCCGAATGTGGTGCCGAGCGGATTTTGTTCCCCGCGCTGGCTGAACCGACATTTGCTGCCAAAAGCGTTCCTTTTTTCCGACTGCGAAGGGTATGAAGACGTGTTGTTTGCGCAAGCACGGACAACTGCCTTGGACACCGCCACTCTGTTGATTGAAATTCACGATGAACTCGTAGTCGGCGTCGGAGCATCCCTCCGAGTTCGTTTCGCCCGGACGCACACTGTCGAATCCGTGCTATCTCAACCCCGTGAACCGATTCCAGAACTACTCGAATTTTTGACACCCGCAGAAGCAGCGAGTGCCAGCCGGGAATACCGCGGCCCGCAGGAGTGGCTTTTGTTCACCCCGCTAACAGAAGCCCGATGATCGCCGCGCTGTTCCCGGTCGTCGCGTTCCTGCTCGTGCTGGCTTGCACCCTGAGATCCTTGGGCCTAGGCGTCGTCGGGGTGTTCGCCGTCGGCTATTTCAGCGGCGTCATCCGGGCCAACTACCTCGGCGCGTACACGACGTTCCTCTTCGACTTCGGCCTGCTGGGGCTGTACGTGGGCTTCTTCGCCGGTCGCCCCCGCGATTCGGCCGGCGTTTGGGGCACGCCACTCGGGCATTGGATTCTGGCGCTGATCGCTTGGCCCGCGGCGCTCGTCCTGATCCCGATCAACGATTACCTGGTTCAGCTCGTGGCCCTGCGCGCGACGGTCTGGTTCCTTCCGGCGATGCTGATAGCCAGCCGGTTGCGCACCGCCGATCTCGACGCTATGGCACGGGGGTTAGCCATCTTGAATCTCGCGGCGCTGACCGCAGGGATTTACATTTACTTCAACGGGGTCGAGTCTCTGTACCCGGAAAACCCCGTCACACAGATCATCTACATGTCGAAGGACGTGGGCGGATACGAACACTATCGGATCCCATCCACATTCCTCAGCGCACACGCCTACGGCGGAACGATGCTCTTCTCGTTGCCGTTCCTGTTCGAGCGCTTGTTCGGACGCGGGGGGCCTGTCGAAAGAGGGCTGATGGCCGCGGGCGTGGTTGCGGCCCTCGGCGGCATCTTGATGTGCGCCGCCCGGCAACCGGCCGCGACGTTCATCCTATGCGCGATCATCGTGTGGGTGGTCTCGCGCTTCAACTTGCTTATCGGCGCTGTCGCGGTGACTCTGGCCGCTCTGACAGTGCTCTACGCCAGCACCGACGACCGGCTCCAGCGGATCACGACCTTGGACAACACCGAAATCGTTTCCGATCGGGTCTCCAACAGCGCGAACGCATCGTTTTTCCAATTGATGGCCGATCACCCGCTCGGGGCCGGGATGGGGTCATCGGTCGGCACCAGTATCCCGTTTTTCTTGGCCGACCGTGCCCCGCAGGCCATCGGCTTGGAGAACGAGTACGGCCGCATCTTGGTCGATCAAGGCTTGGTGGGCCTCGGACTTTGGATCGCGTTTCTCATCTGGCTGCTCCATCGCCCACCGCCGTTGAGGTTGGTCGCACCCTGGGGATTGGGAGTCGTGCTCATGTTCGCGCTCTGCCTGACGAACTGGGCCACGGCGTTCATCGGCTCGGGAACCCTCTCGTCGATTCCGTCTTCGGTGATGATGCTCGTGCAGATGGGAGTGCTAGTTCAGGCCCGCGAGCGAGCGGGGGTACTCCGGGCGTGACGCCCGCTCGGCCGCCGATTCCGGTCAGCCGCACCGCGCGGATCGCGCGGGCTTTGACCATCGGCTACGGCTTCCAAGCCGTCGTAGCACTCACCGGGTTGCTGCTCACACCGTTTTTGCTTTCCCGTCTCGGTGTCGTCGACCTCGGCCGTTGGCTGGTGGCCGGGCAAGTGCTCGGATTGTTGGGTCTGCTCGATCTGGGCGTGACCGCTCTCTTGCCCCGCGAGGTCGCCCGCGCCTCCGGCTCCGCGGACGGAGATTCCGTCGGCGAAGTGGTTCGCCGGGCAGTCTGGCTCGTTTGGTTGCAGACCCCGCTCGTCGCACTCGTCGCCGCTGGGGTATGGTTCGGGGTGTCCGTTAGTTCCCCGGAATTGGAAGGCCCCTTCGCGGTCGTGTTGATCGCCTTCGTGGTGCAGTTCCCGCTCCGCATCTCGGGGGCGATTCTCAACGGCCTGCAAGATTTGACGTTCAGTGCGGCGTTGACCGCCGCAGCCTGGTTGGTGACGACCGTGATCTCGGTCGGCTTGGTCTTCGCGGGGTGGGGCTTGTATTCCC
>JANOSQ010000228.1:0-2447 GCA_031415915.1 Fimbriiglobus sp.
TGAATGTGGGCGGACGCTTCTAAAACCGACAAGCCGAAAAGCAGTTCCGCGGCGGTTGGCCCCTAAAGGGCCGCCGCTTCGTATCATGTTCGGAACGCCTGAGAGCGACGTCAGTCCGCATTTTCCTCCTTCGCTCTCGCCTTCACGCCCACCTCCATGAGCGCCACGCCCGGTTCGGCCCACCCCCCCGGCGGCCCCAAACACCACCAGTCCTTCTGGCTCTGGGTGATGTGCCTGACGGGGGTCGATTACTTCAGTACCCTCGGCTATCAACCGTCGATCGCTTTCGACAGCGCCGGCCGGCTGGCCCCGCTCGCCACGATCGTCCTCGTGCTGGTCACGCTGCTGGGCGCCTACCCGGTCTACGCGTTCGTCTCGCGCTGCTCCTTCGAAGGGCAAGGCAGCATCGGGATGCTCGCGAACTTGTTCAGCGGCTGGTGGGCGAAGCTGCTCGTGCTGACCCTGCTGGGCTTCGCCGCCACCGACTTCGTCATCACCAAGACGCTCTCCGCCGCCGACGCGGCCAAGCACATGATCGAAAACTCGCTCTGGCCCTTCCCGCCGGAAGAGTCCGCGCACGGCTGGGACTGGCAACAGATCGGCGTGACGGCATTCCTGCTGATGCTACTCGGCGCCATGTTCATGCGCGGCTTCCGCGAGGTCATCGGCATGGCGGTCGCCATCGTCGGCATCTACCTCGTGCTCAACGTCATCGTCATCGGTTCGGGCGTCGTTTACCTCGCCGAACATCCCGTCGTACTCGAGGATTGGTGGGCGAAAGTCCAAGCCGGCGACTGGGTACTCGCGGAATCGCCCATCGAAGTCGTGCCCGGCGGGAGTTGGCTGACGCTCTTCGCCGTCGTGTTCCTGATCTTTCCGAAACTCGCCCTCGGCTTGAGCGGCTTCGAGACCGGCGTGGCGGTGATGCCGCTGATCCGCGGCGATGCCACCGACACCCTGGCGAAACCGGCGGGTCGCATCCGCAGCACCCGCAAACTGCTGCTCACGGCCGCGATCATCATGTCCACGGGGCTGATGGGGTCGTCGTTCGTCGTGGCCACGCTGATCCCGCCGAATGCCCTGCTCTACTTCGACGACGACGGGAAACCGGTTCGCCCCGAGAGCTGGCCGGAAGGCAAACCCAAGCCGAAGGCGCGCGCCCACGAACGGGCACTGGCCTATCTCGCCCACGCGGAACCGATGGCCGTCGGCCCCGAAGGCGAGAAATTGAACCCGATGTTCGGGCCGGTGTTCGGCACCGTTTACGACGTCAGCACGGTCGTCATCCTCTGGTTCGCCGGGGCGAGCGCGATGGCCGGGCTGTTGAATTTGGTTCCCAAATACCTCCCCCGCTACGGCATGGCGCCGGAGTGGGCGCGCGCCGTCCGTCCCCTCGTCATCCTCCTCACGGGGGTGAATCTGCTCGTCACGCTCATCTTCAAAGCCGACGTGACCGCCCAAGGGGACGCCTACGCCACCGGCGTGCTCATGCTGATGACCAGCGCCGCCGTGGCCACGGTCATCGAGAAGTACCGCACGGGGAAGGGATCGTTCGGGGGTCGAGTGGCCATCCCGTACGTGCTCATCGGATTGATCTTCGTCTACACCACCGCGGCCATCGTCATCGAGAAGCCGGCCGGGATTCTCATCTCGTCATTTTTCATCGCCGCAATCCTGCTGATCTCGTTCATCTCCCGCATTGCCCGCAGCCATGAGCTGCGTTTCGCGGGGTTCAAAGCCGTCGATATCCAATCCAAATTGCTCTGGGACACGATCCGCGATTTGGATCTGACGATCCTCGTGCCGCACCGGCCCGGGCGGCGAACGCTCGCGGAGAAGGAGCAATCGATCCGCCGGGAGCACCGCATCCCGCGCGATTTGATGGTCGTGTTCGTCGAAGTGGAACTCGCCGACGCCAGCGAGTTCGTGCCCGAACAGGTCATCCACGTCCGCGAGGAACAGGGCCGGTACATCTTGCGCATCACCGAGGCCGCGAGCATTTCGCACACCCTCGCGGCGCTCGCGCTCGAGATGGCGAAGGTCGGTCGCGCCCCGGAAATCCACTTCGGCTGGACGGACGAGAGCATCCTCTCGGGCACCCTCGGCTTCCTGCTCTTCGGCGAAGGGAACGTGCCCTGGATGGTTCGGGCGCTGATCCACAAAGCGGAACCGAACCCGGCGAAGCGCCCGCTCATCATCATTGCGGGGGCGTGAGGAATATTTCCGCAACCGACCTCGCATCGGTGGACTCGCGTCCATTATCATCACTTTTGTCATTCCCCCGCCATCCTACCCACCCACCCTACCGTGTGTTTGGATCGGGGACATGGGTGACACTTTATCCTGCTGGCTAGAGCGGACTTCAAGTTCGCGTAGCGTCTCCGCCTTTTTTCGGCCCCCCTCTCCCGGCTTTGCGGGAGAGGGGTTGGGGGTGAGGGCGTATTGAA
>JANOSQ010000229.1:0-1780 GCA_031415915.1 Fimbriiglobus sp.
CTACGTTCTCTTTCGGCCGCTGAGAGCGACAGTAGGGGCATCTCTTCATGATTTTGTTGGCTCCCCGCCGTGCCCACCTCCCCATAAAAGCCCCCTTTTGAATTCGATTTCGTCAAGTGTAGCCGGTTCATGCTTGTTCAACCAGACTGCCAGACTCAAACCAGAAGTGCCTATCACCCGACTTGCCGAAAAGCAAACGATCCCGAGCGTAGGTGGCCCGGATGTCCGATAGCACTTCCGCCGGTATCTCGTTTGGTGAAGTGTCGCGGATGCCGATGCGAACAAACGGAAAAAAGTGGTTCTCTGGCTGACGGAACCCGTCGCGGCAAACGCGGTCGTGGAGCGAATCGCAAGCTTGACCCTCCTGGCCCAGCCGGAAGCCGAAGCGCTGGTACGGCGGTTGACACTCGACTACACCGATAAGCAGGAGGGCTTGCGATTAGAAATTCCCATACCGAAGCGCGTTGAGGGGATCGAAGTCGACGAGATTGTCCGATTCCGCACGGCCGAAATCACCCTCGCCGCGCAGGATCTCGCAATCGTATCAACGTTCGACGTGAATGCGACCGATACCGACGCCGACTTCCTGAACAAAGCCACGACCGAATCGCGCGGTTCGGCCCCGACTCGTTTGGAACGCGAGTATTTCCTCGCCGACAAGACCCCGAAGAAGCGGGAGAAGTTGCTCGACTTGCTGCTGAGCGATCCGGCCATCGCCCAGAAAGTCGGCCCCGAGTGGAAGAAGACGATGCTGAACCCGACCGCGACATGGGTGTACCTGCTCTCCGACGGGGGCCATGATTGGTCGAAACTCATCGGCGAGTTGATCGCCGCCAAGAAGACCGATGACCAGATGCTCGAAGCCCTGGCGCTGGCAATCACCGGCCGGCTGGCGACCGACGGCGAGAAGAAGCTGGCCGGGGCGATGGTGGCCAAGCAGAAGGACAAACCGACCGCGTGGGCCGAGGTGGCGACCGCCCTCGCCGGCACCGACGAAGCCAAGAAGCACGCGCAGAAGTTGAAAGGCAAAGCGAATGTGAGCTCCATCGAGTGGTACGGGACGGTGGAAAACGGCACCGGCAAGTTCGAAGTGGTGCCCGTGCCGGTGGCTCCGAAGAAGTGAGTTCGTCGATGCGCATCCCGACCTTCCACCGGGACGGTCGGGAAAAGAATCGGGCGGGTTCGGCTTGCCATTTCAACGCGGAGGGCGGACAACTCCCTGACGGGGCCAGCACCGGCCCCCGAAGGAGCGAACCATGCCCAGCCCGATTCGCATCGGCATCGTGACCGTGTCCGACCGGGCCAGCCGGGGGGAGTACGAAGACCTCGGCGGCCCGGCCGTGCAAGCGAGTTTGCGCGAGATGCTCTCGTGCCCGTGGGAAGCCGTGGCGCGCGTGATCCCGGACGAACAAGAGCACATCGAATCGACGCTGCGGGCGCTCGCCGACGACGAGGGCTGCTGCGTGATCGTGACCACCGGCGGCACCGGCCCGGCCCGGCGCGACGTGACCCCCGAAGCGACCATCGCCGTCTGCGGGAAGCTGTTGCCCGGCTTCGGCGAACTGATGCGATCCGAAAGCTTGAAGGCCGTGCCGACGGCGATCCTCTCCCGGCAAACGGCCGGCATCCGCGGCAAGACGCTCATCGTGAATCTCCCCGGCAAACCCGCCGCCATCCGCGATTGCCTCCTCGCGGTCATGCCCGCGATTCCCTACTGCGTCGACTTGATCGACGGGCCGAGACTCACGACGCACGAAACCGTGGTGAAAGCCTTCCGCCC
>JANOSQ010000230.1:0-2127 GCA_031415915.1 Fimbriiglobus sp.
GGAAGACGACGCTTTCGAGGAACGTCCGCTCCGCCGGTTCGGCGAAGACGATCCCGCCGATGGCTTTCCTGTTCGGCGATCCGTTCGGTAGCTGAATCCGCGTTCCCCAACGGTTCACCAATTGTTCGACCACCTCCGGCAGCGCGAGCGCCACGTGCCCGAGTCGGTCGCAATCGATTGTGAACCCACCCCGTTCGGCGAAGGCCGCCGCCGCCGCCGATTTGCCCGCGCCGATGGCCCCGATGAGGCCGAGCACCGGGAGGGGGGCGAAGGGCATTACACGCCCTCCCCATCGAGCCAGTTCGGACCACTCGCCACATCCACCTTCAACGGCACCCGCAGGGCCATCGCCCCGATCATCTCCTCTCGCACCAACCGCGCCAGCGCGGGCACTTCCCCCGGTGGCGCCTCGAAGACCAATTCATCGTGGACGCTCAGCAGTAACTTCGCTTCCAAATTCTCCGCCTTCATCCGGGCGTACACACGCAGCATCGCCACCTTCATCAGGTCGGCGGCGCTTCCTTGAATTTCCATGTTGATCGCCTCGCGCTCGGCTTGGTTCCGCTGCCGGTAGCTCGAGCGCGGCCGGATGCTGCCGGGGCCGAACGCGCGCCGGCGGCCGAGGATCGTGGCGACGTAGCCATTCTCGCGGCCTATCGCCAAGAGTTCATCTTGGTACTGCAGCACCGCGGGGTAGCGGGCGAAGTACTCGTCGATGAACGTCGCCGCTTCCTTCTTCGTGATGCTCAGCCCGATGGCCAAGCCGACCGCGCTCATGCCGTAGATCACGCCGAAGTTCACCATCTTCGCCACGCGGCGGTGATCCTTGGTCACCTCGGATTCGGGAACTTTGAACACCTGCGCCGCCACGATGGTGTGGATGTCGCGGTCGTCTTGAAACGCCGCGATCATGTTCGCGTCGCCGCAGAAATGGGCGAGGAATCGGAGTTCGATCTGCGAGTAATCAGCCGCGAGGAGTTGCCAGCCGTCCCGGGCGATGAACGCCTGGCGGATTTGCCGGCCCTGCTCGCGCCGCTGCGGGATGTTCTGCAAGTTGGGGTCGGACGAACTCAGCCGGCCCGTGGTCGTGACCGTTTGATTGAAGGACGTGTGAACCCGCCCCGTGACCGGGTTCGCGATCGCCGGTAGCGCATCGACGTAAGTCCCCTTCAACTTGGCGATCTGCCGGTGCTCGATCAACTTCCGCGGGAGTTCGTGCCCGAGCATCGCCAAGCGTTCCAAGCTCTCCTGATCCGTGCTGGCGTCGCCGGTCGTGCCCGTCCGCTTCTGGATCGGCAGGTTCAACTCGTCGAACAGAATCGTCCGCAGTTGTGGCAAGGAACCGATGTGGAACTCGCGCCCGGCGAGCCGGTAGATGTCCGTTTCAATGTCGGCGAGTTGGCCGGCCATCGCGGCGCCGAGCAACTCCAACTTGGGGACGTCGAGCCGGACGCCGTTGTATTCCATCTCGGCGAGCACGTCGATCAGCGGCAGTTCGAGCTCGTCGTAGAGTTTCCGCAACCCCAGTGGCGCCAACTGAGGTTCGAGCAAGTCGGCTAGACGCAGCGCGGCGTCGGCGTCCTCCCCGGCATAGGCGCAGACCTTCGCCGTCGGCACGGCGTCCATCGTGATCTGCTTCTTCCCGTTCTTGCCGATCAGCGATTCGATCTTGACCGTGATGTGTTTGAAGTAACGCAGGGTGATATCGTCGAGGTTGTGCAGCCGCTCCCCGGCGTGCAACAGGTAATCGGCGATCATCGAATCGCCGACGACCCCGGCCAGGTGAATCCCGACCCGGCGGAAGACCAGCGAGTCGTACTTGATATTCTGGTTCACCTTGCCGACGGCCGGGTCTTCGAGCAGCGGCTTGAGTGCCGTCAAGGTCTCCGTGGGATCGAGGAGATTCGACCCCTTCGGCCCGCGCAAGGGGAGGTAGAACGCCTCCTCCGCCTTCCACGCCACGGCGATGCCGACGATCTCCGCCCGCATCGGATCGAGCGAAGTCGTTTCCAAATCGATGGCGAAACGGCTCTGCGTCCGCAGTCGCCCGAAGAAGTTCTTGAACGTCTCGGGTGTGTCGACGAGCCGGTAGTCGCCGACCCAGCCGTCGTCGACCGGCGCTTCCTC
>JANOSQ010000231.1:0-2687 GCA_031415915.1 Fimbriiglobus sp.
TGCCCGGAATCGCACCGATTGCGACAAATCCGCACCGAATGATTTGACTCGGGATGATCCGGAGCATATATTCACTTGTACGGATGGTTGCTACTTCGGTGCGGGTTCGAGTACGATCCCGGCCTCCGAGACCACCGCGTATTTGCCATCCTGCAACGCCGTTCCGCGGATCATCGCGATGATATCTCCTTCGAGCTTGGCTGTTTTCAAACAGACGATCTTGAACGTCGCCGCGGTTTGACCCGGCGCGACGGTGACCGGCTCGGCGCTGAACATCCCGGCGAGTTCTTCCGGCAGTTTCAGTTCCAGTTTCACAGCTGCATTCAACTTCGCGGAGCGCTGCACCGTGACTTCGACCGACACCGTTTCCCCCGGCACGATTTTGAACTCTTTCACGGAGGTGGCGACCTTGAGAATCGAACCTTCGATCGACATGGTGATGCGCCCGCTCATCGGGGTGGCGAGGAAGCGCGGCTTCCCTTTGCCGTCGGTCACCTTGACGACCCCGATCAATTCCATGCGCGAGGTGCGCGTGGTTTCGAGCCATTCGGGCATGAAGCAGGGGTAGAACGCGCGGTCCGCATTCGCGGGCACGGTCATATCCGGCCCGGTGATCCCCTGCCTCTGGTACGACTGAGCCGCCGACATTTGCAAGCTGACTTCGCCGGTGAACCCGTTGATGCGTTCGAGCGTGACCTCGGCCGGGTGCGTGCTACCGCGGTGGACTTTCCGCCCGCCGTCCGCTTCGAGGCAAACGACTTTCAACCGCGGTGTCAGCGTCGGGGCGAGCAGGATGGAAGCGGTTCGTTCGCCGTCGGGGGTCTTCGCCGCGAGGTTGCCGGGGATCGGAGCGAATGCCGGTCGCGACACGTTCCCGGCGGTACCGGTCACGGTGATGAGCACGGCGTTCGACGGGGCGGCTTCGAGTCCGGTCAGCACGATCGCAAGTTCCGGTTTATCGGCGGGAATGACGAGGTTGGCCGGCGCGGTCACACCTTCGGGTAGTCCCTTCAACGCCAAAGCGATCGGCTCTTTGAATCCGCCGCGCCGTTCGGCCTTCACGGTCAAACTCGCCGTGCCACCGAGGGGGACGTTGAGCCGGGCGACCGTCGTGATCGCGAAATCGGCGGAAGGTTTGGACGCGGTGATTCGGTAGATCGCGGCGCGGGTCCCGGCCTTACCGGATTGATCGCCGACGACTAATGTGTACGCCCCGTCGAGCGGAACGGGGAAAGCCAAGCCCGCGTCGGTGGTGCCGGGGAGATCGTCGTTGCGGGCGAGTTCCTTGCCGTCCACGCCGAGGATGGCGAGCGACAGATCGAGCGGCGAGCCGAACCGCCGCGCTTCCGCCGCGAGGTTCCAGGTGTCCCCTTTCTTGCCGTCGAGCTTGAAGCGGGCTTCGGTCGCGGTGCCGTCGAAAACCCCGGTGACAGCGGCGGGGAGTGCGAGGGTTGGAGTGCCCACTGACTCCACGGTGTCACCGAGGGGGATGTCGAAGGCGAACGCCTTTCCGTGCGGGGTTTCGAGCCGATAGGTGAACTCGCTCTTCGTCGCCTCGGCGGGGAACGCGACCTTCTTCGTCACCGATTCCAGCTTCGGTTTGCCGGTGGCGATACCGTAGCCGACGAATTCCACATCGCGTGTTTCTCCGCGCTTGCCGACGGCGGGGATCGTGCCGACGACACGCGGCCCGGCCGTGAGGGCCAAGCGATAGACGAACGAGAAGTCGCCGCGGAAATCGAGGTCGTGGACGCTCGCCGTGTATTCGGTGTTGGCCGTGGCCGCGAACGTGAGGGCGAGATCGTTCCCGTCCGTATCGACCGCGTCTGCGACCACTTGCCCGCGCGGATCGCGGACGCTGATGGCCGCGTTGATGTTCACACCGAGCCGGCGGGCGAAGAGGTCGAGTGAAACGGGGCCATCCTTCGCCACGTTGAATCGGTAGCGGTCGACTTCTTCGACCTTCGACAGCCGGCCGTTGACGACCACGGGTAATGCTGGGAGTTTCTGCGCGAGCTTGGTCGGCTTTTCCTCGGCGACCTCCGGATCGGCGCCGACCCAGAAGATGCCCGTCTTCAGCCCCGCTCCGCTGGCACCGGCGACCATCCAGCGAACCGGCCCGGCGGGCAGATCGGCGGGGAGCGTGAACTTGGCGGCGCGTTCGCGCGGCAGCAGTGCCGCGTTGATGTAGGCTTTCGCCCCGAACCAATACGGCGGCGGTGGCACCAACACCGGCCCCTGTTCGCCGGTCAGTTGCAACTTCACACGGGGATCGAGGACGAAGACTTCGACATCGGGGGTCCAGTCGTAGCCGCCGAGTTGGACATCGACGGTCGTCCCCGATTTGCCCCCGGCGGGGAAGACGTACCCCGGCTCCGGGGCTTTGAGGTTCGCGGTCTTCTTCTGCGCATGGGCTTGGGTCGAAAAGAAAAGTAAACACAGAGGCACAGAGGCACAGAGAAGCAGGAGCGAAAATGTTTTGGTGTGCGGAGCGTCTCGACTGATCGCCATCGCTAGCCTCCCTATCGCATTGTTGACAAAGCGAAGAGCGAAGAATTTCACCGCAGAGACAGAAGGGCACGCAGAGAAAAGAACGAATTCATGATGTGTGCACTCAGGCGTTCATTGGCAACAACAGTGTTTCTGATTCTCTGCGTCCTCTTCTGTCTCTGCGGTGAAATTCTTCG
>JANOSQ010000232.1:0-15815 GCA_031415915.1 Fimbriiglobus sp.
GGCCGACAGATTGATAAGCTCCATGACTTGGCCTCTCTCCGGGGAACACCTCTCGGGACACCGGCTTTCCCCAACAGGTTCGCCGCCGAACGCAAAAGAATTGATGCTGCGTGCTCCACGTGGTGTGGCTTCGCGGTGGCCTGGACGCTAAGAAGCTTTTGTTGCTCCGATTTGAGACTGCGCTCTGTAACGCGAACCGGACGGAATCGCGGGCGAAACCGCAGCTCCGCTTCATCCGCTTCATCCGATTCACTCGGGGTGCTCGTCGTCGGACCAAACGGACTGGCCGATTTTGATGCCAAGTGCGCGGATCTTCGTGCGCAAGCTCCCACGTGTGATGCCGAGAATTTTCGCGGCTTGCAATTGGTTGCCCCGCGTGTGCTTGAGCAGTCGCATGAGCACCTCCCGCTCCATCCGTTCGAGCGCTTCCCCGTAGAGATCCGAACTTCCGGCGCCGATGCGTTCTGCCACGAAGCGATCCCAGTCCATGGGGTCGCTCGCCTGCGAATTCGCAGCGCCGGTCGGAGTCGCACCGATCAACAGTGGCGGGAGGAAATCAACGAGCAGCACCGTTCCGGTCATGCGAAGGAGCGCTTGTTTCAAAATGCTCTGCAACTCGCGGATATTGCCCGGCCATGAGTACGCCCGAAAAGCGGCGAGCACATCCGGCGCGAGTTCCTTCACGGGTTTATTCAGTTCGCGGGAGAACAAGCGGAGAAAGTGCTCGACGAGGATCGCCACATCGTCTCCCCGGGCGCGCAACGGCGGGAGCGCGATTGAAAACACATTGAGTCGAAAGTAGAGGTCTTTGCGGTAGCGGCCCTGGTCCACGAGTTTGGCCAGATCGGCGTTTGTGGCCGCGATCAATCGGACGTCGGTCTGGATTGTCTCCGTCCCCCCGACGCGCTCGAACCGCTGCTCCTGGATGAGCCGCAGGATCTTCGCTTGAGTCAGCGGGCTCATGTCCCCGATTTCGTCGAGGAAGATCGTGCCCCCGTGGCACTGTTCAAACTTCCCGATGCGCTTGCGGTCCGCGCCGGTGAAGGATCCTTTCTCGTGCCCGAACAGCTCGCTTTCCAGCAAGTTCTCGGGGATCGCGGCGCAATTGATCGCGAGGAACGGTTTCTCCGACCGGCGGCTGTGCTGGTAGATTGCACGTGCGATCAGTTCCTTCCCGGTCCCGCTCTCGCCGAGGATTAACACGGTCACATCTTGCGCCGCGACGCGGCCGATGGCCTTGTAGACTTCTTGCATCGCGGGGCAGCGTCCAAGGAGGAAGTCCCCGCCAATGGGCGCCGCTTCGATCTCGGCCATGACCGCGGGCGTCCGCATCGCAGTGCCGGATCGGAGGGCGCGGTCGAGGGTTTCGCGGAAGTGCGGCAACTCCACCGGTTTGAGCAGGTACTCGAAGGCCCCTTCTTTGATTGCCTGAATGGCCAATTCCGTCGTGCCGTGACCCGTGATCAGGATCACGGGAATCCGCGCATCGAGGTCGCGCAAGCGCCGGAACGTGTCGAGGCCCGTCGCATCGGGGAGATGGACATCGAGCACCACGACGTCGGGCCGCGCCCGGCGGAACTCGGCGACGGCCGCGTCCGCCGTCCCGGCGGTCCGGATCTTCCACGCGTCCTTTTCCAAGGCCCGGCGGAACGCGTGTTGGATCGCGGGTTCATCGTCGACGAGGAGCAGCTCAGCCATTCGATCAACTCGATTCGTGAATGGGGAGCGTGACGTAAAAGCTGGCGCCGCCACCCACGCGGTTGGCAGCTCCGATGGTCCCGCCGTGGTCTTCCACGATCCGCTTGGAGATCACCAGGCCGAGCCCGAGGCCGGTGTCCTTGCCGCTGGCGAAGGGCTCGAACAAACGCGGCAGCATGGCGGCGGCGATGCCCGGGCCCGTGTCGGTCACTTCGACTTGCGCCCGTTCGCCGATGCGTCGAACGCGCAGAGTCAAATCGCCGCCGGCGGGCATGGCATCGAGGGCGTTGAGGGCGAGGTTGACGAACACTTGCTTCAATTGCTCCCGGTCAGCGTACAGATTGAGTTCCTCGCCCGGCGCCAACGCAAGTCGGACATTTGCATTGTCGGAGCGGATCTTCAAGAGTGTCAAGGTATCGACGAGGAGTCCACGCAGTTCCATCGCCCGGCGTTCCATCTTCGGCGGCCGCGCGAATTCGAGGAACGTCCCTAGGGATTTCTCCATGCGGCGGACTTCGGATTCGATGATGCGAAGATCGTCCGATCGCAGTTCGCACCCATCCTCCAGCCCGCTCTGAACGAGGAGTTTGATAGAAGTGAGGGGGTTGCGAATCTCGTGGGCCACACCTGCGGCCAACTGGCCGACTGCGGCCAATTGCTCCGCCCGGCGGATCTCGCGCTCGCGCTGCTGGAGTTCTTTCACCACGGTGGCGATCCGATCGGTCAGCAACTTGATGTCGGTGTGCAGACGGCTGAAATTCCCGTCTTGCGTGACCACGACATCAGCAGTTTCCGGGCCGAGCAATCCGGCCGCGTAGCGGATGCGGACTTGCAGACCGCGGACGTTGCGTTTGACCGCACCGGAGACCCCGAACCCGAAGATGACCCCCGCCACGGCGCCGAGGATGCCGATCCCGGCCATGCCCCACGCGAGTTCGAGCAATTCTCGCTCGTGGTCCCGCGTGGTCAATTCGATGCGCTCCCCGTTGAATTGCTTATACTCGCGGCACGGTTTCAAGACTTCCGTCTCGAGTACGGAGCCCGCGTCCCGCAAGCCTTCGATATGACCGGCCACACCGGATGCCGGCATCTTGCTCCGCATGTCCAAGTACGCTGCGAAACCGCGTTCCAACTCATCGGCCAGTTGGATTTCCCGAGTTTGATCGGCCGCGTTGCGGATTTCCACCAGGTGCAGCCGCGCGCGTTCGTGCAATCGGAATGTGTCTTCGACGCGATCCCTCAGCAGCAGGAGCAAATCGGTCAGGCACTCCTCGAGTTCGATCGACATGCGGCGGCTTTCCAAGTTCTCCCGCTGGAGTTTGGCCACCGATTTCTGCCGATCTATGAGAGCAGTCGCGGTGAGCACGGATAGCACGAGCAAGCAAGTGGAAACGATCGCAACCGGCAAAATGATCCGCGTCTGGAGCCGTGACATCGAACATCCCCCGACCATTTCCAGAAGACAAACTTTGCATTCCGAGCGTGCGAAACGGACAAGTTGCGCTGGAGTGTGTTGGTCGTTATTCCGCCACTGTGATCGCGCGGAAGCCAATGCGTCTGTGCGCGCGATCACGTCCCGATGCATCCGGCGGTCGAATCGATCGAGGAATCCAGCAGTTGCCGCTGTTGGCACCGCGCGGAGTCCTGTTGGCACAACGCTTGCCATTTCACTTCTTCTACGGGCCGGTGTCTCATTCGACGGCCGTCCTCAGATATCCGAGCGAGCATACACCTTATGAAAGTCCCAACAATCGCTGCGGTCATTCCGATTCTGATCGCGTGTACTCTTTCCGCTTGCCATATGCACCACGAGGCGGATCAAGAACATCACAAAATCGTAGTCACCAGCCCCCGGACGCAGGATGTCACCATCATACAGCCCTATGTCTGTCAGATCCGCTCGCAAATGAGCATCGAGGTCTGCCCGCTGGTGAGTGGGCGACTCGAGCAAATTCTGGTCAAAGAGGGCCAGTTGGTGAAAAAAGGTGAAGCGATGTTCAAGATCCTACCGACTCTGTACGAAGCGAAATTGGATGCCGAGCTGGCCAAAGTTCGCACCGCGCAAATCAAGCTCGAAACGACCAAGAATTTGTACAACGACGGCAAGAATTCCGTGGTCTCTCAAACCGAAGTCTCACTTCATCAACAAGAAGTAGCCGAAGCTCAAGCCGCGGCGAATCGCACGAAGGCCGAACTGGGGTTTACGGTGATCCGGGCTGACTTCGACGGGATCGTCGACCGCCTTCCCAAGCAACTCGGCAGCACGATTAAAGAAGGGGAAGTCCTTACCTCTTTGTTCGACAACAGCTTGATGTGGGTGTACTTCTATGTGCCGGAGGTTCGCTCTCTCGAATACCGGTCGAAACCGGGTCAAGACATCGAATGCCGACAACTCGAACTCGTACTCGCCGATGCGAGCAAGCACCCCCACAGTAGCGTTCTCGTGACGCCCTTGCCCAAAGGCAACAACGAGACCGGAATGTTCTGCTACCGGGCGGACTTCCCGAACCCCGATCGGCTGCTGCGCCACGGGCAGACCGGCAAAATACTCGTGAATCGCACTTTGAAAAACGCCTTGGTCCTTCCCCAGCGCGCCACGTTCGAACGGCTCGAGAAGCGGTATGTCTTCGTCGTCGATAAGGACGATGTCGTCCGCGAACGCGAGATCGTGGTCGCGCACGAAATGGAAGATGTTTACGTCATCAAAAAAGGCCTCGATGCGAACGACAGAATCGTTTTCGAAGGGGTTCGCCAAGTCGTCGAAGGACAAAGGCTGGAAGACCATGTGTACAAGAAACCGGCCGAGGTGTTCTCGAACTTGAAGCAGTACGCCGAATAGCGACTGCCGCGGAGCGTTTCCGGAATTCACGAGGCCACCTCAGAACCATGTTCACGAAAATTCTCTACCGGCCGGCCCTGGCGATGGTGATCTCGATCATCATCCTCTTTTTGGGGATGCTCGGGATTCGAAGCCTGCCCGTCGAGCAGTTCCCACCCATTACGCCGCCGACCGTCGAAGTGGCCATCGCCTATCCCGGAGCCAGCGCCAACGTGCTGGTCGATTCGGTGTTGATCCCCCTCGAGCAGTCGATCAACGGCGTTCAGAATATGCGCTACATGGTCTCCGACGCCACCAGCGCCGGCGAGGCGACGATCCGGATCTACTTCGAGCCTGGAACGGATCCGGACATCGCGGTCGTGAACGTGCAGAACCGAATCAATATCGTTCTGAACCGCCTTCCGCCCCTCGTGGTCCGGGAGGGGATCCTCGTCAGCCAAGTCGTGCCGAGCATGCTGATGAAGGTGAACATCTACAGCACCGATCCGAACCACGATCAGAAGTACCTCTACAACTTCGCCAACGCCAACATCATGCCGCGGATCAAGCGGATCCAAGGCATGGGGCGACCGGTGAACCTCGGCAACCGCTCCTACGCGATGCGGCTCTGGCTCAATCCCGAGCGGATGCGCGCCTACAACATCTCCACCGAAGAGATCATGAAAGCCGTCGCGGAGCAGAGCGTGATCGGTTCGCCCGGACGGCTGGGTCAAGCCACGGGCAAGACGTCGCAATCGAAGGAGTACGTCCTCACCTACGTCGGGCGATTCAACACGGCCGAGCAGTACGAAAACATCGCGTTGAAGGCGAATTCCGACGGGGAGATCCTGCACCTCAAGGATGTCGCCACCGTCGAACTCGGCTCCGAATTCTTCGATATCTACTCGGACGTCGACGGCCACCCGGCCGCCTCCATCGTGCTCAAGCAAAGCCCCGGTTCCAATGCGTCCGAGGTCATCGAGAAGGTCAAAGCCGAACTCGATCTGATCAAAAAAGAGGGGGCGCTCCCGCCCGGCATGGAATATCAATTCGCTTACGACGTCTCCACGTTTTTAGACGCCTCCATCGAGAAGGTCCTCCACACCTTACTCGAAGCGTTTATCCTCGTGTCCATTGTGGTCTTCATGTTCCTCGGAGATTTGCGATCCACGCTGAT
Source organism: Fimbriiglobus sp. (assembly GCA_031415915.1). Taxonomy (GTDB): domain Bacteria; phylum Planctomycetota; class Planctomycetia; order Gemmatales; family Gemmataceae; genus JALHQU01. The sequence continues at coordinate 5,694 of JANOSQ010000232.1, forward strand.
CCCGACCCTCGCGGTTCCGGTATCGTTGATCGGCACCTTTTTTTTCCTCAGATTGTTCGGGCTGTCGATCAACCTGATCACCCTTTTCGCCATGGTGCTGGCGATCGGGGTCGTGGTGGACGACGCCATCGTGGTGGTCGAAGCGGTGCACGCCAAGATGCGCGACAAGCACCTTTCGCCCTACCGGGCGAGCATGGAGGTTCTCCACGAGATCAGCGGTGCCATCATCGCCATCACGCTGGTGATGACGGCCGTCTTCGTCCCCGTGACCTTCATCCCCGGCCCGGTCGGCACGTTTTACCGCCAGTTCGGCATCACCATGGCCACAGCCATCGTCCTCTCCGGGCTGGTGGCCCTGACGCTCACGCCCGTGCTCTGCGCGATGATCCTCAAGCCCCACGCCCACGCGGGCCCAGCCAAAAAGTGGCCGGGAGCCTCGACCATCGCGATGTACCTTCTGCTGGGAGTGCCACTCGCCATCGGATTCAATTTTCTGGCCTACGAATTGTGGGGGTGGATCGGCTTCTTGGTCAATCTCCTCCCCTTCGTCCAGCGACCCTTCGACCGCATCGTCGAGAAGGTCACGGATGGATACGCCGGATTTCTGAGGCGAGTCGTGACGCGCCGCGCGCTCACCCTGGCCATCGTCGGGGGATTCGCCTTCGGAGTGGTGGCGGTGAATTCGAAGCTCCCGGCCGGCTTTATTCCGGGTGAAGATCAGGGCACCATTTACGGGATCATCCAGACTCCGCCGGGCTCGACACTCGAATACACGAACTCCAAGTCCCACGAACTGCAGGCGATCTGCAAAGAAGTCGACGGGGTCACCTCCGTCACTTCGCTGGCCGGGTACGAAGTTCTGACCGAGGGGCGCGGCTCGAATGCGGGGACTTGCGTCATCAACTTGGAACCGTGGGACAAGCGGGATAAAACCGCGAAGCAGATCATCGAAGAACTCGAGGAAAAGTGTCGGAAGCTGACCGACGTCAAGATCGAGTTCTTCGAACCGCCCGCGGTTCCGGGGTTCGGTGCGGCCGGGGGGTTCTCCGTCCGCGTGCTCGACAAGACGAATACTTCCGATTACGCGCGGCTCGGAGAAGTGAACGAAAAGTTCATGGCGGCGTTGAGAAAGCGCAAGGAGTTGAAAAGCCTATTCACGTTCTATTCCGCCGACTACCCCCAGTACGAACTGGTCATCGACGGCGACTTGGCCATGCAGAAAGGCGTGACGATCGGAAAAGCCTTGGACAGCCTCAATATCCTCATCGGGAGCACCTACGAGCAGGGTTTCGTCCTCTTCAATCAGTTCTACAAGGTTTACGTCCAAGCCTCGCCGGAGTTCCGGAGGCACCCGGACGATTTGGCCAATCTCACCGTCCTCAATGACCGCAAAGAAAACGTCCCGTATTCCGCCTTCATGAGTATCAAGAAAAAGCAAGGGTTGAACGAGATCACGCGTTACAATTTGTATCCCTCCGCCACCATCCAAGGGACGCCGGCCCCCGGCTACAGCAGCGGGCAAGCGATCAAGGCGATCGAAGAGGTCGCCGCCAAAGAATTGCCCCGGGGTTATGGCCTGGGTTGGGAAGGCCTTTCCTACGATGAAGCCGCGAAGGGGATCGAAGTGCCGGTGCCTGGTCAGGGCAAAGTCGAGGTCGCACCGACCATCATCATTTTCATCATCGTCGTCCTCTTCGTCTATCTCGTGTTAATCGCCCAATACGAGAGTTTCCTACTGCCATTGGCGGTGATTCTGTCGTTGCCGATCGGGCTATTCGGCTCCTTCTTGTTGCTGCTGGTCTTGGGGTTGGCCAACGATGTCTACGCGCAGCTCGGCCTTGTGATGCTGGTCGGGCTCCTCGGCAAGAATGCGATTTTGATCGTCGAATTTGCGGTGCAGCGGCGCGAAGAAGGCCTGACTTTAAAGGAAGCGGCCGTCGAAGGGGGTAAATTGCGATTCCGACCGATTCAGATGACTTCCTTCGCTTTCATCGCCGGCCTCCTGCCGCTGGTCGTCGCCCGCGGCGCGGGCGCGATCGGAAATCGCACCATCGGCACAACCGGGGCCGGAGGGATGCTCTTGGGCACTGTGATCGGAGTCTTGGTCATTCCCGGCCTCTATTATATTTTCGGCAAGCTCGCTGACGGGCGCAAACTCCTCCAGGACGAGGTGAGTGCACCCCTCAGCGAAATGTTCGAACACACCGCGGCTCCGATCCTTCTCACACCTGCTATTCCAGACACAGCCGTGCAAAAAGCGGTTCACCCGCAATAAGGTTTAACTCCGGTCAGCAGAGTTCCGTCGTTCCGGTTTCGGGTAGTCCGGCGACTTCCGTCGCGACGATCATCCGGATGAGCCGATTTCTGCCAGACAGGCCGGCAAGCGATCACACGCCACGACAACACTTCAAGGATTTCCTCTCGCATCGTCAGTATTGATCCGGTCGCATTGCCGAATCTGCCGATAAGTACGGTGATTCCGAATCGCACGGACCTCCCAAGGATGAGGCGGATGTATCTCCCACTGAGAACCTCGAACGTCAAGCGTGCGAAAGCCCTGATCGCGAGAGCGATCGCTTGTTCCATTCTGCTGGCGCTGCCGGCCTGTCGTATTCCCAGCCTCGGTCAGGCCGACGCGGGGCCGGTTCTGCCGGCGGACTTCCATGCTGCGCCGACCTCGGAAATCGCAGCGACTCCCCAGCAACTCGCCACCGGCGCTGGACTCGGCGCCGCGGCGCTCGGCGGGTGGCGCGCCAAGGAAGATTCGCACGCGGATGCGTCCGGGTCGGGCAACTCGGCTCAGCTCGGAATCGACGAATTTTACAGCGATCCGCTCTTGGCGCGATTGATTCACCAGGGGGTCATCGGCAATCGCGAACTGAAGATTTTGGAGCAGGAAGTTCAGATTGCCAAGAACGAAGTCTTGGCTCGACGGGGCGCATACCTGCCGCTCGTCACGGTCGGCGCCGGCGCGGGTTTGGACCGTGCGAGCCGCTTCACGCGCGAAGGGGCGGTCGAAGAACAGCTCACGATTGCCCCCGGGGAAGCCTTTCCCAAACCGTTGCCGATTTACAAAGTCGGCCTCGACTTCACTTGGAGACTCGACATTTGGAGGGAGCTGCGGAATGCCCGCGATGCCGCCGAGCAGCGCTACTTGGCTGCAATCGAGAGGCGGAATGCCTTCGCGACGCGGCTGGTCGCGGATATCGCCGAGAATTATTATCGGCTCGTGGCCCTCGATCAGCGGCTCGAGACTCTCGATAAAACCATCGGACTCCAGCAGCAAAGTCTCGAAGTTTCCAAAGCTTTGAAAGAAGCCGGCCGCATCTCCGAACTACCCGTACAGCGCTTCCAAGCCGAAGTCCGTAAGAACCAGAGCGAAAAGGCGATCGTCGCGCAGGAGATCGTCGAGGCGGGCAACCGGATCAACGTCCTCGTCAATCGCTTTCCGGAGCCGGTCGAGCGCGTGACCACCGACGCGTTCTTCGATCTGAATATCCACGCGCTGGGCGCGGGTGTACCGTCTCAGTTGCTGCAGAACAGGCCCGACATCCGACAGGCCGAACGCGAACTAATCGCCGCCGGGCTCGAACTGAAGTCCGTCCGGGCCCGCTTCTATCCCGATCTCACCATCACGGCCGGCATCGGGTATCAGGCCTTCAATCCGGCGTACCTGTTCACGAATCCGGAAGCTCTCATCGCCAACGTCGCCGGCGGCTTGGTCGCGCCGCTGATCAACAAGAGGGCGATCCGAGCCGATTACCTCAGCGCCAGCGCCCGGCAGTTGGAGAGCATCTATAACTATCAGCGCGTCGTCCTCAACGCTTTCACCGAAGTCATCAACCGCCTTTCCGAGGTGGAGAATACCCGGAGGAGTATCGAGCTCAAGAAGCAGCAGTTGGACGCGCTCGTGTCTTCGGTCGATATCGCGGGCAAACTCTTCCAGAATGCCCGCGCCGAATACGTGGAAGTGCTCTTGGCCCAGCGCGACCTCCAGGATGCCAGACTGTCGCTGATCCAGAGCAAATTGCAGCAGCTGACCGCGGTCGTGAACGCCTACCAAGCCCTCGGTGGCGGCAACGGACTCGGGGACGCACCGCGGATGCAACCCCCGCTCGCCGCACCGGTGAGACCGAAATTTTACGAGCGGCTCCATGAATTTTACAGACACCCAAGACCTGCTGAATTTCGATGAACGCGTGGTCAAACCTATTTTCTCGGCTTGAACAAATTCGATGGAAGCTGCTGGGGGAAGCTGTCGGCAACGCGATTGAGGATGTTACGGCGAGTCCCCGGCGTGCGGCCGAGACTTTTTTTGCCGAGTGAGAGTGGAGAGCGATGTGCATCTTCGACGGCGCAAGGATACCGTCCATCACTCAACACCCCGAAACTCGCTCAACCAGCTTGAGACAGTCACGGGCATTTCCAGAAATGCGATTTCTGAAAAATGTGTATTACAGCGATGCCTTCGAAAGGACTACCATCAAGATGCAGCAAGTTAACCCGCCGGTCCCCCTTTCGAACTTTCCGGGTAACCGTTCACCCCATCCCATCTGATCTTGCGCTTTCCTTTTGATTCCGGCATACTGGCGGCATGGATGCCCCGCCCGCGAATCCGATTCCCGAGTGCCCCGGCTGCCGCATCTGGCAGGCCGAATGCGCCGCCCTCGAAGTCCGGGTCCTCGTCCTCGAAACCCTCGTCCGCGATCTCGAAGATCGCCTCAGGCCCCCGCCTCCGAAGCGACCCCTCGAACCGCAGCCGCCCGCCCCGGCCCAGGTGCCCACCGGCAAAAAACGCGGCGCCCAGCCGGGCCATCCGCCGCACTTGAAGTCGTTCCTGCCGAGCGAACGCGTCAAGGCCGTCGTCGACCACGTCCCCGAATGCTGCGCCGCCTGCGACAAGAGCTTGTCCGCGGTCGCCAACGACCCCGCGCCGAAGCGGCACCAGGTCGCCGAGCTGCCTCCGATCCTCGCCGAGATCACCGAGCACCGCGGCCACACGCACACCTGTTCCTGCGGCCACACGACGTGCGCCGCGATCCCCGCCGCCGTCCGCAAGTACAGCCTCGGGCCGCACCTCACGGCCACGGCCGTCTACCTCATCGGCAGCTTCGGCCTGAGCAAACGCAACGCCGAGGAACTCATCGAGAGCCTCTTCGGCGTGCCGGAGGCGTCCGAGTTGCTCGTCGCGGCCGACGGCGGCGGGAGCAATGCGTCGCGGTCCCGGCTGTGGAAGGTGGAATTGCAGAAGCTGGCCGATGACACCCGGCTGTTCCGAACAGTCGAAAACCCGGGCCACGTAGGTGATCCCGCCATGACCCAGTCGTTGAGCCTCGACCGCTACGTAGCGACGGCGATCCTTCTCGGACAGCGTCCGGTAAAAGGCCCGCATGTGCTTGGCCGCAGCGGGGTCGAATTTACCCCCACCCCCCGCCATTGGGCCAACACCTTCTTCGCGCCGTCGGGGCGGCGAACTTGACTTCCGTGGCGGCCTTTTCCCACTGGCCGAAATTACAGGCTGTTATTGACTTATTCCCTGATCCGCGACCGGTTCCAGCGCGGTCACCAGTTCGCTCTGAGTTGCGGCGATTGTTCTCGAGTCTGGCTGGAAGCGTGCGAACCGAACACGAAAATACTCCGCGATGGAGGCTCGTTCTAGACTCGGTTTGAATAAAACCTTTACGGTCACATCGCGGTGGCGCTCCCGATCCGTGACATCACCGCAGCGGCCGAACATTCCTGGAGGAAGGCCAGCGTCTTGATGACCGACATCAGGCGACGCTCGGCTTGACCCAGGCTCTTCTCGACGTTGGTCCGCTCTCGACTTTGGAAAGGTGTCTGGCACGCCCGAACATCGAGCGCCGCGACGGCGAGCCAATTGTGGACAATGCGGGTGATCGCGAGCTTTTCGAGCATGTTGGCGGTGCCGAAACCTAACTCGTTTTGCAGCATCACCACGCGGGCGTGTGTTGCGGTAGCAACGACCGCGTCATTTCCGGCCACTTGGCCGACGAGCCAGCAGCGGGCCGCGACCATCGGGTTCCTCCAGAGCCTGATGTACTTCGGATCGGTGAGGTAAGGCTTGGCTTTCTCGAGCGCGGCCGTGTCCCCTTTGGCGGCCGCCAGTAGCGTAGCTCGGTCGGCTTCCGGCAGCCCCTCGAAACTCGGTTCCATGAGTGGCGCTCGTCGTACTTGGGCCTGATCCAATTGTCGACCCAATCGTTCGAGCTCTTTCTTCGTGAAGGGAGTACCGGACATGTTGATCGCCCTCCGAGTTCGCCGCCATTGGCGGTGGTGTTGATGGAGTCCGCTTTGTCGCGCGAGTACGGCGAAAAGGGCTCCGAGAAAATCCCCGATTTCAAAGACATCACGCACGGTGGATCCGAAGACCACGCGGTCGACTCTCGCGAGCCCGGCGTCCATCCGCCGAATCATCCGCTCCGAGTGATCCAGCGAGGCCATCATCTCCCCGAATTCACCTCCGCCAAGATGTTGGGTCGCAACGCGGCCGTTGACCCGCCGGGAGCGGCGATAGTATTGGCTGTTCTTGATGTTGACCCAGGCCATCGAGCTTCCTCACCGTTAGACGACGCGCGTTTCGAGTGCCCCACTTCGTCGAAAGAATCGCACGGAATTCTAGGCGATCGCTCCTTCCGCCGGCGTCTCGCAGCCGTCCTCGACTGCGCTTTCGATGATGACCGTCACGCCACTACCCGCATCGGCTACGCCGATCGCTGCCCTCGGACCGACCATCGCGAGCATCTTCGCGGCCGCCATCGGATCGGTGAACCGGACTTTGAAACTTCGAGTGACATTTCCATCCCGGTCGGTGACCACCTTCGACTCAAAGCTCGACACCAAAGCACGCAGGTTCTTCGGCCAATCCCGCGGCGAAATCACGTTCCCGTCGGAGCTAAAGACGGCTGTGCGATCCGCAAACACGATGTTCGACAAGGCTCGGCCGAGCTTGTTCGTCGTCGCCATGGCCGTTTCGAGATGCTCCTGACGGCATTCCCGGAGGTAATGACCCACCGCAGGTTTTGCGAGCATCTGGTACGCAAGTTTTCTGATCGCATCGTCAGACTCGCCTGGGATACCAGCTTCACGGGCCGCTTTCACGGCGATCCCATGTTCGATGTAGGCGTTGACGAAGCGCACCTCGCGGAGCGTCATCGGCACCGGCGAGGTGGAGGGCTCTTCGATTTGTGCGTTTGCGTCAGACATGATGCCCTCATTATTAACTGTCACGTTGCCCGAGCGGTAGCTGCGGTTGCCGGAGAAACACGCCGAACCGAAGTACGTCTGGCAACGGCGGCCACGCAGCTACGATCTTGGCGACTTCCGGCGTCGGGTTTTGCCGTGCTGCTGCTCCTGTTGCTACTCCGGTGGAATCGACTTCGCTATTACCGCTTTTGTCGGGTTTTGTCGGTTTGACGAATCAACCCATAGATTCGACCATCGCGAGCATGGCGCGGCGGAGAGGCACGGGTAGCGTGGGCCATGCGGCGATGATCGCGGAGAGTTCCGGTGACGGGTCGTTTTGGTTCTCGGTACATCTTTTGGTACATCCCGACGGGACGAAGTATGTCGAGTCCTGAGATTTCAGGGGTTCCGGGAGTTGATGTGGGGGACTGTCGCTCCGGAGGTTGCGGGTTCGACCCCCGTCGCCCTCGCTAATGCTGATCGATGCGGGCCGGTGCCGAGAAGCGCCGGCCCCTTTTATTTCTGGTACTCCATTGCCAAGCATCGGCACGCTCAACTCGTAACAGTCCGGTTGCACTCTTTTGCTCAAACGCCTTTGGGCACCGCCCAATGTCCGTCGCGGTACTTCCGTTTCACCATGTCGGCCGGGGCGGAGTCGTCGAGAATCCGCTCGGTCTTCGGGTCGAAGTGGACGGTCTTCCGTGTTCGGGTGCTGATGTTGATGTGGTGGCACAGGCCAGCGGCGATGTGACCCGCCGACGCGGGGGCATTCGGCGTTTCTCCGTGGCGAACGGCGTTCAAGAAGTTCGTGTGGTGGGCCGGTAGGTCTATGTTCCCCTTCATCTCCTCGATCAACTTGTTCTTCGGCCCGTAGAGTTTCCAGCCGATCGTGTGGCCGATGATGAGCATCCCCTTGGTGCCGAAGAAGGCGTTGCCGTTCTCATATTGTTCTTGAACGTACGGCGACCAGATGCGCTGCTCGTAGATGAACTGGCGAACCTTGCCGCCGACCCCGTCGAACTCCGCGACGGCGTATTGCGTGTCGGGCCATTGTTGATCGTCGTCGAAAAAATACTTCCCGCCGAGGGCAGCGACCCGGTTCGGCAGACAGTCGAGTTTCAGACCCCACGCGGCCACATCGACGTTGTGAACGCCGTCGTTGCCGAGGTCGCCGGCGCCGTAGTCGAAGAAGAAGCGCCACATGCCGGGGACGCGGTTGGCGTAATGCGGCGCTTCGGGTGCCGGGCCTTGCCAAAGCGAGTAATCGAGGTGCTCCGGCGCCGGCGTCGCCTTAACCTTACCGAGGTTGCGGCGCAATTGGCTGTTCCACGCCTTCGCCACGAGCACCTCGCCGATGGCCCCATCGTGGATCCGCTTCATCGCTTCCTTCACCGTCGGGGTGCTGCGGGCTTGCGTACCGACCTGGATCACCACCTTGTTGCGGAGGCCCGCCTCGACGAGCAACCGCCCCTCGCGGACGTTGTGGGAGCAGGGCTTTTCGACGAACACGTGCTTGCCCGCGTCGGCCGTCAGGATCGCCCCCGGCGTGTGCCAGTGATCGGGCGTGGCGTGCCAGACGGCCGCGATCGACTTGTCTTCGAGGATCTTGCGCATGTCCTTCACCGGCGTGACCGCATGGCCCGCGTCGGTCGCGATCTTCGCGGCCGCGGTCAAACGGGTCGCGTCGGCATCGCAGACGTACTTCAGTGCGATGTCTTTGCGGGCGACGAGCAGTTTGAGGTGGTTCGTTCCCATTCCGCCGCAGCCGACCAGTGCGATCGGCAACCGATCCTCGGCGGCCGGCGACGGTGCGGCGACAACGAGCGTTGCGGCGGCCGCCGCGGAGGTCTGCAGGAACGATCGGCGGGTGTCGGCCATGGCGATGCTCGCGGAGGGAGGGAGAGGTTCGACAGTTTCGCACCGCGCGCCGGAGCGGTCAACGAGGGAATGAAACCATACAATGACCGCCAAGGAGTGCAGGCGATGCCGCGAATACTGATTGCCGACGACAACCCCCAGAATGCGGAATTGTTGGAAGCCCACCTCGACGGCACCGGCTACGAGACGCGCGTGGCGGCGAACGGCGAAGAAACCTTGGCCATCGCCCGCGCATGGTTCCCCGATTTGCTGTTGCTCGACGTGATGATGCCGAAGATGAGCGGGTTCGAAGTTTGCAAGCGGCTGCGGGCCGACGCGGCGACCGCGGACATCGGCGTGCTGATCGTTTCTGCGCTCGACGAAGTGACCGACATAGAACGCGCCGTGGAAGTGGGCACCGAAGACTTCCTGACCAAACCCATCAACAAAACCGAACTCCTGCTGCGGGTGCGAGCGCTGCTCGACGCCCGAGCGCAATCCACCGGAGTGGAGCGCGGCTTGGCGTACTTTCGCCGCGTGCAGCAAGGCCATTGATCCCCGCCCGACTACGGGCTGCCCTGCCGGGCGATTCCCCGCTTGTGCGCCGACCCGGCAGCGGTCGCCGCGTTCCGATTGGTTCCCCCCGTGACCGTTTCTTCCGAAGTCTCCGGCCAAGTCATCTTGAAGCCGAAGCGCGCCCAACCGTTCTACAGCCGGCACCCGTGGGTTTTCGCCGGGGCCGTCGAACGGGTCGAAGGCAAACCCCAAGACGGAGCCGTCGTCGATCTGCGCTCCTCCGTCGGCAACTTCGTCGGCCGCGGGCTGATCAACAGCCAGAGCAAGATCCTCGTCCGCTTGTATTCGTGGGATGAATCGGTCGCGCTCGACCGCGAGTTTTTCAAAGCGCGGTTGAAGCGGGCCATCGACCTGCGCCACGATCAACTGAAGTTGAACATCGGCCCGGACGCGGCGTACCGCGTCGCCTTCAGCGAAGCGGACATCCACTCGGGCATGGTCATCGACCGCTACGGCGAGTTCCTCACGGTGCAGTTCACGTCGCTG
>JANOSQ010000233.1:0-16633 GCA_031415915.1 Fimbriiglobus sp.
ATATTCTTGAAAACGATGCTCGCCATCGGACCGCCGAGCAAGCTGATTGAGGGTGTATTTCTCGGTAGCGGCCCGTTACCCGGCAAACTCGCGGTGGTCTTTCCCGGTCAGGGTTCCCAAAGCGTCGGCATGCTCCGCGAACTCGCTTGCACCTTCCCCGAGATGCTCGACTCGCTCGCCGCGGCCAACGCCGAGCAACCCGGACTCAGCGAGTTCCTCTATCCGCCGACATCGTTCGCCCCGGATGCGAAGGCGAAACAGGACGACGCGCTGAAGGCGACGGATGTGGCCCAGCCCGCACTCGGCGCCGTGAGCTACGGGGCCTATCGGCTGCTGAGCGAGCGCTTCGGATTGAGGGCCGATTGCTTCGCGGGCCACAGCTACGGCGAACTTCCCGCACTCGCCGCCGCGTCTCGCATTTCGCACGCGGATTTCTATCGGCTATCCCGGCGGCGCGGCGAACTGATGGCCGCGCAGCGCGTCGGCGACCCCGGCTCGATGCTCGCGGTCATCGCGCCGCTCGACCGAATCGAAGCGTCGCTGATTCCCGGCGTGGTCATCGCGAACAAGAACAGCCCCCGGCAGACGGTGCTCTCGGGCCGCACCGACGCCATCGATGAGATCGCGAAGCTCTTCGCCGCGCAGAATATCCGCGCCGTGAAACTCCCCGTGGCCGCGGCGTTCCACAGCGAACTCGTCGCCGAGGCCACCCGGCCATTCCTCGACGAACTCGGCAGCGTCGATTTCTTACCCGGTCACCCTGTGTATGCGAACACGACCGCGGCGGAGTATCCGACCGACATCGGCTTCTGCCGCAACCTGCTCGGGCATCAACTGGCGAACCCGGTCGAGTTCGTTGGGCAGATCGCAAACATGCTGCGAGACGGGGTGCGGACGTTTCTCGAAGTCGGCCCCGGCACCACGTTGACCAAGCTGACGCAGGCGATCATCGAAAGCACCGCGCCGACCGAGGACGTGGAAACGATCTCGCTGGAATCGCCGAAGAGAGCGGGCATGCTCGACTTGGCGCTGGCGTTGGCACGGCTCGCCGCACGCGGGCACGCCGTGAACTTGCAGGCTTGGGAAGCGGGTAGCCGCTGCCGGCCGGCTCCGTTGCCTCCGAAGCCGATCATGACGGTTTCCATCGGCGGGGCCAACATCGTCAACCCGCGACCGAAGCGCCCCGCCCGCGCCGCCGTACCGTCCACCAATGGCTCGACACCGAAGCCCGCCGCAGGAACCCGCCCGATGAACGACCCGCAGTCGGCCGAGTTGAGCCAAGCCTTGCTATTGACGCAGCAAACGCTCGCTGCCCTCCAGAAAATGCAGGAGCAGACGGCCCAACTGCACAAACAGTTTTTGGAATCCCAAGAGAGCGCCCAGCGCACTCTCCATCAATTGGTCGCCCAACAGCAATCGCTCTTCTTCGGTTCAACGCCGAGCGCATTGCCTCTGAAGCCACTCCCGATTCCGATGCTCCCCCTCTCCGTTTCGGAGAGGGGGCCGGGGGGTGAGGTCTCGGCGCGACCATCGCCGCCGCCAGCTCCTGTCGCACCGTCAACCGGCATCGCCGCCGTCCTCCTCGCGGTCGTCGCGGAGAAAACCGGTTACCCCGTGGACATGCTCAACCTCGGCATGTCCCTCGACGGCGACCTCGGCGTCGATTCCATCAAACGCGACGAAATCCTCAGCGCCCTCCAAGACAAGCTGCCGACGGCACCGGTCGTGAAACCCGAGCACCTCGGCACCCTGCACACCTTGCAAGACGTCGCCGATTTCCTCGCGGTCGATTCCGCGCCGGTCACGCCCCAACTCACGGATCACATCCCCGGTCCGACCCGCGAGATGAAGATCGGCCCGACACTGTTCGCGGCCCCCCCCGCGACGCTCCTCGGGCCCGTGACCTTCGACACGGTATTCCCCGAAGCCGCGAACATCCCCGCAACCCTCCTCGCGGTAGTCGCGGAGAAGACCGGCTACCCCGTGGACATGCTCAACCTCGGCATGTCCCTCGACGGCGACCTCGGCGTCGATTCCATCAAGCGCGTCGAAATCCTCAGCGCCCTCCAAGACAAGTTGCCGACGGCCCCGGTCGTCAAGCCGGAACACCTCGGCACCCTGCACACCCTCCAAGACGTCGCCGATTTCCTCGGCCGCGAGGGGAGCGCCGCCGAATTGACGCCCAAAACCGAACCGATTTCTGGCATCCGAATGCCCGAACTCCCCTCGTCTCTGAACACGCCGCGACCCGCTGCCAACCCGTCGACCACGGAGGTGCCCGTTCTGGCGCATCGGTCGACGGACGTCTCCGCCAGCGCGAACCGCTCGGCCGCGTCGATCGCCGCCCTCGAAAAAATCGACCGGAGCATCTTGCAAGTCGTCGATATCGACTTGGCCGCGCCGCGATCCCGGTTGTTGGTCCCGGAAGGCTCGGAAATCTGGATCGTCGCCGGCGATGAAGCCTTGGCGCGCGACCTCCTCTCCCGGTTGCAAAGTCAACGCCTCGAACCGAAACTGCTGCCGTGGAACGAGCCGACACCGGCGACGACCGGAGGGAGCCCCGTCGGTCTGGTGCTCGTCCCCCCGGCGGGATCGGATCCCAACCGCATCGCCTTCCAGTGGCTCCGCGCGGCGGCCCCGAAACTGCGCGCGGTGGGCCGGGGGGCGTTCCTCGGCTCGGTCGTCCGCTTCGACGGTTCCTTCGGGTTGACCGGCCTCGGAGTGGACGCCGACCCGACGGCGGGCGGACTCGCCGGATTGGTGAAGACCGCCCGGCACGAATGGCCCGATGTCGCGTGCAAGGCCATCGACCTCGCCCCGGAATTCGCGGCGTCGTTGCCCGACTCGGCGGCGGCGGCGCTGGTCGAAGAATTGCTGTGCGTCGGCCCGCTCGAAGTCGGCATCAACGAATTGCATCGTTGCACTGTCGAGATGGCCCGCGCCGTTCGCAAAACCTCGACCCACCCACTGAGACTCGGCCCGAAGGATGTCATCGTCATCACGGGCGGCGCCCGCGGGGTGACCTCCGAAGTCGCGGCGACGCTCGCCGAGACCTTCCGACCGACGCTGATCTTGACGGGCCGGACTCCTTTGCCCGCCGGCGCCGAAGAAGCTTGGTCGGCAGTCGCGACCGACGAACCTTCGTTGAAAAAGGCCATCGCCGAGAAACTCGGCTCGTCGGCCACGCCCAAGGCCGTGTCGGAAACGTACCGGAAACTCGCGGCCCAACGCGAGATCCGGGGCAACATCGCCCGCATGGAAAAGGCCGGGTCGAAGGTCGCATACATCGTCGCGGATGTGGCGAACTCCCGCCGCGTCGCCGATCTCCTCCACCAAGTCCAGGTGAAGCACGGCGCCATCACCGGACTCATCCACGGGGCCGGGGTGTTGGCCGATAAGCGGATCGACGATTTGACCGATGAACAATTCGACGGCGTCTACGCCACCAAGGTCGATGGCTTGCGGAACCTGCTCGACCACCTCGGCGGGCAGGAATTGAAGCTCCTCGTGCTGTTCAGCAGCACCACGGCCCGGTTCGGCCGCGCCGGCCAAGCCGCTTACGCCGCGGCCAACGAAGTGCTGAACAAGATGGCGCAGGTCGAATCGCGGCGCCGGCCGCATTCCCGCGTCGTGGCGATCAACTGGGGCCCGTGGGACGGCGGCATGGTCACCCCCGGCTTGCGGAAGGTCTTCGAGAACGAAGGCATCGGCATGATCCCGCTCGACGAAGGCGGTTTGTTCGCGGTGCAAGAACTGAACATGGCCGGGCGCAGCGCCGAAGTCGTCGCCCTCGGCAAGAGCCGCCCCGCGAAGGGGGCGATGCCGGTGAGCGGCTCCCAATCGGCGCCCCCGCGGCCCGTCCAAAGCCCGCCGCTCACGAACCCGCCCCAAGGCGAGTTGACGGCGGTCTTCGAGCGGGCGATCGACCTCGCCACGCACCCGGTTCTGCGTTCGCACATCATCGACGGCCGCGCGGTGTTCCCGATGGCGTTGCACATGGAATGGCTCGCCCACGCGGCGCTGAACGGGAACCCCGGCCTCGTCTTCCACGGCTTCAACGAGATGCGCGTCACCAACGGCATCATGGTGGAGGAGAGCCTGCCCGCGACCGTGCGGGCGTTCGCCGGCCGCGGGATCAAGAGCGAAAAGAACTTCCATGTCCCCGTCGAGTTGCGCGGTCGGCGCCGCGATGGCCGCGAGGTGGTGCATTCGCGCGCGGAAGTCGTGCTGACGGCCGCGCTGCCCAAGGCCCCGACTTCCATCCGGGTACCCGACGTTCAACCGTACCCCCACCCGCTGGATGAAATCTACCGCCACTTCCTGTTCCACGGGCCGGATCTGCACGGCATCGAACGCATCGACGGCGTCGCCGAAGGCGCGTTCATCGGCAGCGTCTACCCCGCGCCCGACCCCGGCGAGTGGCTCGCCGAGCCGTTGCGGAACTCCTGGGTCGCCGACCCGCTGGTGCTCGACGCCAGCTTCCAGATGATGATCCTTTGGAGCTACGCCCAGCACGGCGCCGGTTCGTTGCCCTGCTTCGCCGGGCGCTTCCGCCAATACCGCCGGGCCTTCGCCGCCGGGCCGGTGCGCGTGCAGATCCGCATCACGCGCGACAACGGCTCCTTCGCCCGCGCCGACATCGACTACCTCGACGCGGCCGACGGCGCGGTGATCGCGCAGATCCAAGATTACGAATGCGTCATCGACGCGCAGTTGAACCAAGCCTTCCGACGCAATCAACTCGGCCCCCGCGTCAAGGTGTAGCCCGCAGGCCTCCATGAACCACTCTCCGCATATCGCCATCGTCGGCGTGGCCGGCCGATTCCCCGGCTCCGGCGCCGACCTCGGGCAGTTCTGGGACAACGTCCGCACGGCCGCCGACTGCTCGCGCGACGTGCCGCCGGGGCGCTGGCTCCTTCCGCCCGAGCGCTGTTTCGATCCGCGGATCGCGAACCCGGACACGGTCTGCTCCACGCGCGGCTATTTCCTCGATCACTTCGAACCCGACATCGCCGACCCCGGGTTGCCCGCGGAACTCGTCGCCGAGCTCGACCCGCTCTTCCACCTCATCCTCGATGTCGGCCACCGGGCTTGGAAGTCGGCGCGGACGGCGAACGTGGACCGCCGCAAAGTCGGAGTGATCCTCGGCAACATCTGCTTGCCGACGGACAAAGCTTCCGACCTCGCCCGCAATTTCTTGGCCCCGATCGTCCAACGCCCGCAGCCGGTCCACCCGTGGAACCGCTACGTCGCGGGGTTGCCGGCGGGTTTGCTCGCGAAGTCCCTCGGCCTCGGCGCCGGGCACTTCACCCTCGACGCCGCCTGCGCCAGCAGCCTCTACGCGATCAAGCTCGCCTGCGATGAACTCCTCTCGGGCCGCGCCGACGCGATGCTCGCCGGCGGCGCGTCCCGGCCCGATTGCCTCTACACTCAAATGGGCTTCGCGCAACTTCGGGCGCTCTCCGCATCCGGGACGTGCTCGCCGTTCTCGGCGAATGCGGACGGCCTCGTCGTCGGCGAAGGTTCCGGCGTTTTAGTGCTCAAACGCCTCGATGACGCCGAGCGCGACGGCGATCACATCCGCGCTGTGATCCGCGGATGGGGGGTCTCCAACGACATCGGCGGAAACTTGCTCGCCCCGTCCAGCGACGGCCAATTGCGCGCCATGCGCGACGCCTACCGAATGGCCGATTGGCAACCGACCGACGTTCAACTGATCGAGTGCCATGCCACCGGAACCCCCGTCGGCGACACCGTGGAATTCGAGAGTCTGCGCGAACTCTGGCGGTCGCCATCGTGGACGCCGGGGCAATGCGTCATCGGGTCGGTGAAATCGACCGTGGGCCACTTGCTGACGGGGGCCGGCTCGGCGGCGCTCGCAAAGGCGCTCTTCGCCATCGAGAATCGCACGCTCCCTCCGCAGGCGAATTTCGCCGCTCCCGGTGGCCAACTCGATTACGCCGAGGGGCCATTCCGCGTGTTGAACGCTGCGGAAGACTGGATTAGCGACGGCCCCCGCCGCGCCGCGATCAGCGGGTTCGGCTTCGGCGGCGTCAACGCGCATCTGCTCATCGAGGAATACGAACCCGCCTATGCCGATGCCCACGCGCCGATTGTCGTGGGCGGTTTCACCGACCGGGCGGCTCCGGTTCCGATACCGGTCGAGGAGTCCGAGCCGATCGCCATCGTCGGGGTCGGTGCGCACGTCGGCCCGTGGACGAACGCGGCGGAATTGAAAGCGGCGCTCCTGTCGAGCGCCCCTGTGCCCGCCCCGATAGCGAAGCGCAACGGCTGGGACGAGGCGCCGACCGTCTGCCCCGCGGGCTATTTCCTCGAATCGATCGCGGCGCCGCTCGACCGCTTTCGCATCCCGCCGCGGGAGATGGAGGACATGCTGCCCCAGCAACTGCTGATGCTGCACGTCGCCGCCGAGGCGCTCGACGACAGCGGGGCGGACGATAGCGGTGAACGGGGCACCCCGTTGAACGAGCGCACGGGCGTCTTCATCGGGTTGGGCCTCGACCTGAACACCACGAACTACCACCTGCGCTGGGCGACCGGCGATGCCGAACTCCCCACGCTGAGCGCCGACCGCACGATGGGCGCGCTCGGCAGCATCGCCGCGAGCCGCATCGCCCGGGCCTTCCATTTCGGCGGATCGAGCTTCACCTGTTGCAGCGAGGAGACCTCCGCGGGCACCGCCATCGCGCTCGCCGTCCGATCCTTGCGCCGGGGGGACTTGGATCGCGCCGTTGTCGGCGGGGTCGATCTCGCCGGCGACCCGAGGCAGTTGCTTGCGACAGCCGCCACGAAGACGGTGCAATCCCTCGGTCAGGTGCAACCGCTCGCAAGTTTCGAAACGGGCCTGCTCCCGGCCGAGGGCGCCGCCGCGGTCGTGCTGAAGCGGTTGAAAGACGCCGAGCGCGACGGCGACCGCGTTTACGCCGTGATCCGGGGCGTCGGCACCAGCACCGGCGGGGACGCTTCGGCGCTCTCGACCGATGCCGCCGCTTACGCCAGTTCGTTCGTGCGCGCCTGCGCCGATGCGATGGTCGACCCCGCCCGGATTGACCTGTTCGACGGTGCCGCCTCGGGTGCGGACGCCGATGACCGGGCCGAAGCCGAAGCGCTGAGCGCCATCCTGTCCACGACCGAGCGACCGTTCCCGCTGGCGCTGACCGCGAGCCGGGGGCGGGTCGGGCACACCGGCGCCGCTTCGGTGCTCGTCTCGCTCGTCGGCCTCGGCTTGGCGTTGCACCACCGCGTTCTGCCTGCGACGCCAAGTGCCGAACGCATCGCCCCGACCGACGAACTCTACTCGTCGCGGGCACCGCGCTACTGGCTCGCGGATCGCGATCAACCGCGCCGGGCCGCGCTCGCTGCGGTCGGTTCCGACGGGTCGTGCGTCCACATCGTACTGGAGGAAACCGCATCGAAACCATCCACCGAAGCGCCGACTTTGTTGGAAGGTCTCTTCACCTTCGATGGCGGCACGGCGGGCGAACTGCTCGACAAAGTCAACGCGTTGGCGTCGCGGACGGAGCACGACGGCGCGGGGATGTCCGAGCTGGCTCGGACTTGGTGGCACGCGAATCCACCGCACGCGAATCGCAAACAGGGTGCGGCCGTCGTCGCCAGGAACCCCGCGGAACTCCGGGAGCAACTCGCCTACCTCGCCGAGTGGATCGCCGATCCGACCGTCCGCGACCCCGGCCGCGAGTTGCGGGCCGGCCTCCGCGACCGCGTCTTCTACTCCCCGCTCCCGCTCGGCCCGAAGGGGAAGATCGCCTTCGTCTTCCCCGGATCCGGGAACCACTTCGCCGGCATGGGCCGCGATTTGGGCGCCGCCTTCCCCGAAATTCTGGACGCGCAGCAGACCGAGAACCTCCGCCTGCGCGGGCAGTACGCCCCGGACAAATTCTGGGCCGAGTTCATCGCCCCCGACACCACCGCCAAGCAGTTCCTGTTCGGCCAGGTCGCACTCGGTACGCTCGTCAGTGACACGCTCGTGTCACTCGGGGTGAAGCCGGACGCGACCATCGGCTTGAGCCTGGGGGAATCGTCGAGCCTATTCGGGCTGCGCGTCTGGACCGACCGCGATGAAATGTTCCGCCGCATCCGCGGGTCGAGCTTGTTCGACACCGACTTGGCCCCGCCGTACGACGCGGCGCGGAAATGCTGGGATCTCGACTCCGTCGATTGGGTCTCGGGGGTGCTGGCGGCATCGGCCGACGATGTGCAATCGCTCCTCCGCCCCGGCTTGCGGGCGTACTTGTTGATCGTGAACACCCCGACGGAGTGCGTCATCGGTGGGCTGCGGGCCGACGTGGACACATTGGTAGCCGCCTTGGGTAAGACCTTGCTGCCGTTGTCCGGCGTCACGCTGGCCCATTGCGAAGCGGGCCAACCGGTCGAGGAGGCCTACCGCGCGCTGCACACCTTGCCGACCACGGCCATCCCCGGCTTGGAAATCTTCAGCGGGGCGTGGGCACGGCCTTACGCGGCGACCTCGGCGAGCGCGGCCGACTCCATCACGGCGGGCTTGCTGAACACGCTCGACTTCCCCGCCCTGCTCGATGCGGCCTATCGCGAGGGCGTCCGCGTCTTCATCGAAGTCGGCCCCGGGAATTCCTGCACGCGGATGATCGGCACTGCGCTCGCGGGCCAGGCCCACCTCGCCCGGGCCATCACCGTCGCCCGGCAAGATGCGCCGTCGAATGTCCTCAAGCTCCTCGGTTCGCTCATCGCGGAACGCTACCCCATCGACCTCGGCAAGCTCTATGGAACGCCGGTAGCCGTGGTCGAACCGGCGCGCCGGAGCATCACCATCCCCGTCGGCAGGAAGTCTCGCGCGATCGACGTGGGCCGAACTTCGCCGGTGCCCGCACCGCCGGCCGAACTCGTTTCGACGCCGAAGCCGGGGCCGACGCCGCCGCCGGTGAAACCGCGGTCGTCCACGCCGCACATCGCCACACTGTCGCCGGTGCAGACGCCGCCGCCGCGGTTCGCCATCCCCGGTTGGGCCGAGGCGACTTCCCCCGTGCTGGCCGCGAGTTCCACGGCGCAGTCCGCCATCGCCGAGGCCCACGACGCATTCTTGCGAGTCCAGCACGGACTCGCGCAAACGACCATCGCGACCCTGCAATTGCAGAGCGAACTGATCCGCCGATTGCTCGGAGATGGCGACCCCGTCGCAATTCCCGTCGCCGTCGATCCGATGGCCGTGCCGCGCTCGTTTAACTTCGAGCAATGCACCGAGTACGCGGTCGGAAAGATCGGCCGCGTGCTCGGCCCCCTCTTCGCGGAGATCGACGACTACCCGACGCGGGTGCGGCTACCGGAAGGCCCGCTCATGTTGGTCGACCGGGTGCTGACTATCGAAGGCGAACCGAAGTCGATGACCCGCGGCCGGGTCGTCACCGACCATACGGTGCTCGGCGACCGCTGGTACTTGGACAACGGCCGTTGCCCCACGAGCATCACGGTCGAAGCCGGGCAAGCGGATTTGTTCCTCTCCGGGTTCCTCGGCATCGACTTCGAAACCAAGGGCTTGGCCGTCTACCGGTTGCTCGATGCAGTGGTGACGTTCCACCGCGAGTTGCCGCGCGTCGGCGAGCGCATCGAGTACGACATCCGCATCGACGAGTTCTTCCGCCAAGCCGATTCGTGGCTGTTCCGGTTCCGCTTCGAAGGGACGATCGACGGCGAACCGCTTCTCAGCATGGCCAACGGCGTCGCCGGGTTCTTCACGGCGAAGGCGCTCGCCGCGGGGCAAGGGATCATCCACACGAAGCTCGACCGCCAGCCGATGACGGGCAAACGCCCCGCCGATTGGGTGCCGTTGGTCCCGTTCGAGAAATGCTCGCTCGACGCGGAACAGGTCGCCTCGCTCCAAGCCGGGAATTTGGCCCGCGCCTTCGGCCAGCACTTCGCGAAGCTGCCGTTGGCAAACCCGATGAAGCTCCCGTCCGGGATGCTGCGCCTCGTGGACTTCGTCCCCGTGCTCGACCCCACCGGTGGTCGTTTCGGGCTGGGATTCGTCCGAGCGGAGTACATCATTCAGTCGCCGGAGTGGTTCATCGACTGCCACTTCGTCGACGACAAAGTGATGCCCGGCACCCTCATGTACGAGTGCTGCCTGCACACGCTGCGCATCCTGCTGATGCGCATGGGTTGGGTGGGAGAAGAGGGCGCGGTCACGTGCGAACCGGTGCCGGGGATCCAGAGCCGGTTGAAATGCCGGGGGCAAGTGCTCGACACGACCCAGCTCGTGACCTACGAGGTGAGCGTGAAGGAACTCGGCTTCCGCCCGGAGCCGTATTGCATCGCCGACGCGCTGATGTACGCCGACGGCAAACCGATCGTGGAGATCACGAATTTGTCGCTGCGGATGAGCGGGTTGTCTTTCGCTTCGCTCCAGAGGGTATGGGGTGTGGGGTTTGGGGTATCGGAAGAGAAGGCATTCTTGCCCACACCCCACACCCCAGACCCCAGACCCGCGTACTTGTACGCCCCCGACAAAATCATGGCCTATTCCAACGGCAAACCCTCCGAGGGCTTCGGCGAGCCGTACCGCATCTTCGACGAAGGGCGAGTCATCGCCCGCTTGCCGGGGTCGCCGTACCAGTTCCTCGACGGCATCACCGCGGTCACCGGCGAGCCGTTCGTGCTGAAAGATGGCGCCTCGTGCGAAGCGGTCTACGAAGTACCCCCCGACGCGTGGTACTTCGCCGCCAATCGTTGCGACCGCATGCCCTTCAGCATTTTGCTGGAGATCGCCCTGCAACCGTGCGGTTGGCTCGCGGCCTACTGCGGCTCGGCGCTCACCAGTGCCAGCGACTTGTCCTTCCGCAACCTCGGCGGGCAAGGGACGCAGTTCGAACTCGTCGGCTCGGACATCGGCACGCTGACGACGCGCGTGACGATGACGAAAGTGTCGAACTCCGCGGGGATGATCATCCAGCACTTCGACCTGCTCGTGATGGCCGGGGAGCGCAAGGTCTACGAAGGGACGACGTACTTCGGTTTCTTCGCCAAGGCGGCGCTGGTCAACCAAGTGGGGATGACGCAGGCGAAGGTGCCCTACCTGACTCCGGAGCAGCTTGCGGTCGGTGAAGTACTGCCGCACGACCCGCCCTTCCCCGCGCCAATGCTGCGCATGGTGGATCGCATCGACGGTTATCTGCCTCAGGGTGGGGTGAAAGGCCTAGGGCTGGTCCAGGGCCGCATCGCCGTCGACCCCGAGTTCTGGTTCTTCAAGGCCCACTTCTACCAAGACCCCGTTTGGCCGGGTTCGCTCGGCGTCGAGTCGTTCCTGCAACTGTTGAAGTACGCCGCGTGGAAACGCTGGGGCGAACCCCCGGTGGGCGGCTGGCAGACGGTCGCGCCGAACCGCAAGCACGCTTGGAGCTACCGCGGCCAAGTCCTACCGACCGATCGCGAAGTCGTGGTGGTGTTGGAAGTTACGAGCGCGGATGACGCATTGCGAACTTTGACGGCCGACGGGTTCCTCACGGTGGACGGCCGGGAGATTTACCAGATGACCGGATTCGCGCTGGAGTGAAAACGAGTTCAGCGAGAACACGCACACCCTCGCGTGAACTCGTTTCCAAAACGCTGAACTCGTTCGCTTGTCGCTGAACAGACCATGCCGGCCAACGGGTTACGGAGATCGTGCGATGGTACCCTACGATTTCTCGCTCTTCGAATGGTGGGGCGGCCTCAGCCCGTGGATTCGCTTCGGCGTCGCGCTGGTCTTCTTGGCACTCTCGACGATCCTTTGGTTCCTCGACTACTTTTTCCCGTGGGGCTGGGGCGTAGGGATCATCCTGTTGCTCTTCTCGTTCCCGACCCGCGCCGAGAAGAAAGGCTACCATGACTTCTGAGCGAGCATAAGTTAACCGACACGCTCTTCCCCGCGAGGTTTCCGGCGATGATCCCGATCGATTTCACAGGCAAGGTCGCGCTCGTCACCGGCGTCGGCGACAACGACAGCTTCGCGTGGTACATCGCGAAGGCGCTGCAAGCCGCGGGGGCGCGGCTCGTGTTCGCGTGCCACCCGCGCGTCGTCGGCATCGTCGAGAGTTTCCTCAGCCGCGATGCGGACCGCGACTCCCGCGCGTTGCCCTACGGCGGCGGGGAACTCAAGCCGGAGAAGGTCTTGGCCTGCGACGCCAGCTACGACACCATGGACGACGTGCCCGCGGAAGTGAAGGCCGACCGGCGCTACGCCAAGTTCGCCGATTACAGCATCCAGGGCACCGTCGACGCCGTCGGCAAAGAGTTCGGCGGCATCGACATGCTCATCCATTCCATCGCCTTCAGCCGGGAGATCACGAAGTCGGCGAAGGAGACGTCGCGGAAGGGGTATATGGAAGCCCTCGGCATCTCGGCGTACTCCCTCACGAGTATGCTCCGCGCGGCGGAGCCGTACATGGAAGGGCGCGAAGGGGGCGCTTGCGCCGTCGGGCTGACGTACTTGGGCGGGGAAAAAGTGGTGCCCTACTACGGCGGTGGGATGAGCACGGCGAAGGCCGCGCTGCAAATCGATGCCCAGCAATTGGCCAGCAACTTGGGGCCGAAGAACATCCGTGTGAATCTGATCTCGGCGGGGCCGTATTTATCCCGCGCGATGCGGAGCATCAAACCCGGCGAAGGGGAGAAGACCGTCGAGTACGCCAAGAGCCGGTCGCCGTTGCCGCGGGCCATCGAGCCGGAGGAAGTGGCGAACGCCACGGCGTTCCTGTGCAGCCCATTGGCGAGCGCGATCACGGGGCACATCTTGTACGTGGACTGCGGGTACAACGTGATGGGGGTTTAGGAAGAAGTGCGGAATTCGGAGTGCGGAATTGAAAGAAGAGCGGTGTGTGCTACAGTCGCACACACCGCTCTTCTTCGTTTGTTATTCCGAATTCCGCGCTCCGAACTCCGCGCTACTTCTTAATGGAGGCGGTGCCGGTGCCTTCGAATTTGCCCTCGAATTTCAGGGCGATATCGTCGTCGCCCATCTTGATCGTGCCTTCGATTTTCATCGTCCCGGTAATGGTGCTCTTCACTTCGAGCCCGGTTTTGAGGCTGCGCCACCCGGTCGAAGTGATCGCCATTTCCAAATCCGGGGCGCCGTCTTCCTTCATCTTCCCTTTGATCGTGCCGCTGATTTCGATCACGGCGCATTCGTCGCCGTCGACTTTCTCGACTTTGAGGAACTTCAGTTTCATCTCGCCGCTGGGCTCCGAGATCGTGCCCCCGGTCACGCTCTTGATTTTGGACGCGTCCACCTTCCAAGCGTGGCCGACTTTCACTTTGCCCTCGGGGAAGACGTCGTCGTCGCTGTCCGGCCCTTCGCGCTTGGCGAGTTCCTTCTTCTGTTCGTCGCTCGGCTTGCCGTCCTCGAGAGCGTTCTTCCATTTGCCGTCCTTGCCCTTCTCGGCGATGATCCGCTCGCCCTGGAGCACGCTGGTTTTGTCTTCCTTCATCTCGTTGCCGTTGATGCTCGACGTCGTGTTGACCGTTTCCTTGGTGAGGGTCGTCTTGGCCTTCACGATCTCCCGGCCTTTGACTTCCAGCACTTCGTCCACTTCCTCGCCGACGATGTCGAGCGTCTGCTTGAGGTCGATCTTCATGCCCATGACCGTCACGGTCACGTCCGCATCCTTGATTTTCATTTCGGATGTGCGGGTGACGGTCAGGCCCTTCTTGGGGGCCGGGCCGCGCAGATCGTAGGCGTCGTCGGCGGCGAACGCCGGCAAACCGAAGGTCAAGGCGGCGAGCAGACTGAGGGTACGCATTCGGGGTCTCCGGGGTTGGGTGACTTCTGGACATTCGCCGGCGGTCGGCGATTATTTGAATCGGGGTCTAGGGTTCGGGGTCTAGGGTCTGGGAAAAAAGCAACACAGACCCCAGACCCGAGACCCCAGACCCCGCTTCATTTCTTCACGCTGCGCAGAGTCCCTTGGATTTCGCGCGGATGGCCGTTGGTCAATACCTTGGCGAACCCTTCCGGGGCATGGGCCAAATCGGCCGTGTGGGTGCGATCCTTGCCGTCGAGCACGAACACCGTGATGTAGTAGCTCATCCCGGCCTTGATCTTCGCCTTGGCCCCGAGTTCGATCTTCTCAACCGTTTCTTTGCCTTCCGTATGGCTGAAATCTTTGACGACGAGTTTGTCCACGAGGTCGGCCGCTTTGTCGGCGATGCGGGGGTCGTACTCGAAGATTTGCACCTCCAGCGCGAGCTTGTCGAAAGATTTCAACGACTTGGAAGCCGTAATGGTGCCTGTGACCTTGGCGGAATCATCCGCGGCGCAGCCCGTGGTGATGGCCAGAGTGAGCAGGGCGACGGAGGCGAGGATGCGCATGGGAGATCGTCTCATACTTGGTTAGCCGGACGCGCTAGCGACGGCTACGAACGGGGTTCTCGATTGGCCGAGGTCACCACGCGTCCTTCATTGCGGCCGTCGCCGACGCGACCGTCAGTAACACTACCCGTCATAACCCCGCGAAGTTTCGCAACAACACCTGCCCGGCCGCTTGGCTCTTTTCCGGGTGGAATTGCGTGGCGTACACGTTGTCCCGCCAGATGGCGGCGCAGAAGGCGTCCGGGTACTCGGCCTCGGCGGAGGTCAGCTTTGCATCGGTCGGTTGAGCGAAGTAGCTGTGCACGAAGTAGAACGCCGAGTCCGCCGGCAATCCTTTGAAGAGGGGGCACTCCGGCATCCGCAGGTTCAGCGTGTTCCACCCCATGTGCGGGATCTTCAAACCCGGTCGCGGGGTGAAGCGAACCACGTCGCCGGGGAAGAGGTTCAACCCCGCGAAGTCGCCGTCCTCGTGGCTGCGGGTGAAGAGCATGTGCATCCCGAGGCAGATGCCGAGGAACGGCCGGCCCGTTTGAATGTGCTCGGTGACCGCATCGGCGAGGCCCGATTCCCGCAGCTTCGCGATGGCATCTTGGAAGGCCCCGACGCCGGGCAAGACGACTTTCTCCGCGCGGCGCACCCGCTCCGGATCGGACGTGATACCGGCCGCGGTGCCGACTTTCTCGAACGCCTTTTGCACGCTGCGCAGATTCCCCATGCCGTAATCGAGGATCACCACATCGCTCATGATGCTTTCCCCCGGCGGAGGAACAGGCCGGCGATCAACATCCCGCCGCCCATCAGCAGCACCACGAAGCCGAGTACGTAGAGGTCGAAGAAGACGCCCTGCACGAGCCGACCGAACCAGGGCCAGCCGAACCAGCAGGTCACGATGCCCGCCGCGATGCCGGGGCCGAAGGGCAATTGCGATTCGACCTTCCTCCCGCGAACCTTGGCGACGATCATCATCGGCAACACCACGAACAGCGTCAGCACGGCGCCCACGGGCAAGGCCAAGGCGATCGCCTGCCAGCCGAGGAAACTCCCGGCCATCATCAGCAAGTCGGCGTCACCAAGGCCGAGGGCTTCTTTGCCCATGCCGAGTTCGAACACCAACTTGATCCCGCGGCCGATGGCCATGCCCACGGCGGCGCCGATGAGGCCGTTCAACAGTCCGAGCTTCCAACTCCCGGCCGGCGCCCACGCGGGAATCGGCCCCCAGAACGGCCAGAGGGACAGCCCCTCGGGGATCTTCCCTTCGACCTCGGGGAGAATCCAAGACCGACCGTCGCGCAGAGTCAAGAAGTCCGCGGTGTTGAAGAGGGCGGGGTCGTTCGGCCAGGGCCACGGGAATGCGGTGGACGCGATCAAGCCGACGAAGGTGGCCAAGTAGGTGATCTGCGGCGGGATGACGCGGTGTTTGAGGTCGATCATCGCGGCGGCGATCAAGGCGGCGAGCAGCACGGCGTGGAAGGCGAAGTGGACCCACGTCTTCCAGTGCGGGAGCACACTCGTGCCGAGGTACTCGAACCGCAGACCGGGGGTGTTGTGCCACGGCGTCAGCCACGCGGGACCGTTGTTCGCCTGCAAGACGATTTCGACGAAATAGAGCGCAAGGAACGCGAAGCCGGTGCCGAGTTCGACCCAGAGGTACTTCGAGGAGAAGGCCGCCCCGCACTTGCGGCAGCGGCCGCGGAGCCGGAGGTACCCGATGATGGGCAGGTTGTCGAGGATGCCGATTTTCTGGAAGCAGACGAAGCAGCGCGAGCTCGGCCAGATGACGCTCTTCTCGTAGGGCAGCCGGGCGATGAGGACGTTGAGGAAGCTCCCCACGCCGAGGCCGAAGACGAAGACCCAGAAGCAGCAGAGCGCCATCGGGGCGTGAAACCACCACTCCATGTCGGGGTCGATTCAGTCAGAGGGGGAAAAGCGAACCGCAGTTAAGATAGCGTCCGCGACGGCTTCCGGCGACGCGCCGCCGGCGTCGACGACGGCGTCGGCGACCTCCCGGTAGAAACGCTCGCGCACGGCCAAGAGTTCGACGATTTCCGCCAAGCCCCCACCCGCGAGATTGGGCCGCCGCGCGGCGGTGAGGGTGTCGGCTTGGATGCGCGCCCAGATGGTTTCAGCCGGGGCTTGCAACCAGACAACGAAGCCGGTGGCTCGGAGGATGCGGCGATTGTCTTCGCGGAGGATGATCCCGCCCCCGGTGGCGATGATGGCTTTTTTCCTGTTCCCCCTCTCCGCTTCGGAGAGGGGGTTAGGGGGTGAGGTCTCGCC
>JANOSQ010000234.1:0-5872 GCA_031415915.1 Fimbriiglobus sp.
CTCCGCGCCCTCTTCTTTCTCTGCGGTGAAAATCTTCTTTCTTCGCTGTGTCTCTGGACTGTCTGTGGTGCAAATTCTTAAGGCATTGCGGGAGCGGGAGCATGCCGGAACTGCGGATGGCCGAAGACCTTCTTCCGGTCGGCCCTGGCCCATTTCGCGAGGGGGATCGGCTGGCTCTTGGGCGTCAGCGGGATTTCATCCAAGATGCACGTCAAGAATGTGGACTTGGCCACGAGTTCGATTTGGACGAAGTCGCCGTCGGATTGGATCGGGAAGCGTTCGAGGAAGGCTTTGCGGTAGACTTTGAACGCCGAATTCGGATCTTCGAGCGGGACGCCGTAGACGATCCACGCCCCCCAGATGCGGAGGTGCTCGCCGAGGCCGTACCACGATGGCAGTGCATCGAGGGGTAAACCGAGGGCGATCCGGCAGAAGCCGCGGTAGAGCCGGCCCAAGTTCTTCCAGAACGTCGGCACCGCGACCCCGGTGCGGCAACCGTTGACGATGTCCGGCTTGCGCATCGCGAGTTCGCCGGTCGCGGGATCGGGGAATTCGGTTTCCACCTCGATCCGGGCGAGCAGTTTTGCCAAGTCGGCGGGTGTGTACGGGTAGTCGGCGGCACTCGTCGCCAACAGCGGGTATTGAACCTCGGGCAGTGCGAGCCGCAAGCAAGCGCCGAAGCCCGTCGGTGCATCGAGCTTCAACACCCGGGTGTTGCGGGCGTTCGCGGCTTCGGCTTTGGCGAAGGTGCCGTCGGCGCTGCTATCGTCGACGATCAGGAGTTCCCACGGTCGGCCGATGGCGTTCAATCCTTGAACCCACGCGGAAATCAGGGTTTCGACGCTGCCGGCGATGTTCCGCACCGGGAGGACGACCGACACGGCTTCGCGGGGGGTTGTGCTCATGCGGTCAAGATAAGAATTTTTACCGCAGAGGAAGAAGAGGACGCCGAGAGATGCGGGAAACAGGCACAGCACAGGGCCTGATTCATTCTCAATAGCTGCTCTTCTCCGCGTACTCTTCTTTCTCTGCGGTGGAAATCTTACTTCTCCGCTTTTGTGACTTCCAACTGCTTCAAGATCCGCTCCAAGTCCACCTTCAACTCGGCGGCGTCCTCGGCCGGCAACCGCGCGGCGACCAAGACCCCGCCCTTTGGTCCGCTGGTCACGGCGTACTCCAAGCGGGCTTTGCCGGTCTTCAATTCGGCGTCGATGCCGAAGCGGTCGATGCGGATCGGTTTGTCCGCCGTGCGGACGGGCGCCGCCAACGGGGCGATCTTCGCCTGCTGCTTCGCCAAGAACGCTTTCACCTCATCTTGGTACTTCTCTACCGTCGGCAGGCGGTCGGTCGTTTCCACCGTCAGCAGAATCCCGCCGCCGCGCGGTTCGTCGAGCGTGACTTGCCGGCCTTGGACGCTGCCGACACGCCAGCGCCGCGGGTAGAGGAACTTCAGGCCCAACTCGGCGTTGTCGTAGAGCAGCAGCGAGTTCTCCTCGGTCGGCTTCAATTCCTTGCCGGCGAGTTTGGCATCCGAGATGTCGTCGAACTCCTTGGACGCGCTGCGGGTCATGGTGAAAGTGCCGTCGATCCGGCCGATAGCTTTGCCGTCGCTGCCGAGCATTTCGTGGACGCCGTTGAGCTTCAGGTAAGTCAGCCTTTTGGCCTCGATGTCGAAGTAGGCGGTGCCGTCGAGCTTTTGCCGGGTCGGGCCGTCCTCGTTGGTGCCGCGGACGGTGCCGGTGATGGCTAGCTTCGCCAGTTTCCGCTCGTTCAGCATCACGACGCTGGCGAATTCCACGGCGATGCCGCCTTCGTCAATGGTTTCCAAATCGGTGAGTTCGGCGATCGCCGCGGCGTTGGCCGTCCACTTCGATCCCGGCTTCACTTCGTCCTTCGGCAGCAGTCCGGCGACGAGGACGGGGGTGAAAATATCGTGCTTCACCACGTCGATCTCGCTCCAGAGCAGCGGGCCGTCGGGGGAAAAGGGTGCTTTTTTCCCCTTCTCGGAGCGGAGCACGACCAACCTCCGCACCCCCTCGCGGATGCTCGCCGTCTGGTCTTTGTCGCCGATGGTGCGTTTGAAATCGATGCCGCGATAGGCGC
Source organism: Fimbriiglobus sp. (assembly GCA_031415915.1). Lineage (GTDB taxonomy): Bacteria > Planctomycetota > Planctomycetia > Gemmatales > Gemmataceae > JALHQU01. The sequence continues at coordinate 2,104 of JANOSQ010000234.1, forward strand.
GGACGACCTTGTCGGTCTTCGGTTCGTCGGCGATCAACGGGCGTTCGTCGTAGGTCAGGGTGGAGTTTCCTCCGACGGCGACCGCTTCCGCCGGCTGATCTTTTTTGGTCGGCAGCGTCAATCGACCGGCCATCGTGACTGTGAGTTCAACGCGGTAAGGCGCAGCGGGGTCGAAGGTCTCGGCGAGCCGCACGGCCTCTTGGGCTTGGGCGAGCGGGGCGAAGCCGAGGAGCAGGAGCAGGGCGAATCGCATGGGAAGCCTCCGTAAGTCGGGGCATTCTATCCCACCGATGACCCCAGCCCGTCGACGAAAGGAGATTTGCCGGCCGGCGTTCTTCGGCTAGCCTGTGTTAACTCGAATGGACCATCTGGAGTACGGCCATGCGATTCCCCCTAACGCTTGTCGCGTTCTTTCTGTCCGCGCTCGCGATGGGGACTGTTGTGGAGTACCTACTGCACCGGTTCTTCCTGCACTCGCGGCTCCGGCACTGGGTCATCCGGCGGCACAAGCTGCACCACAAGACCTACGTCCGTTATTCGATCGCATCGGAGTTCCTCGGGTTCTTCCCCCCCGCGATCCCGTTCCTGTGGGTCGGGTTCGTCCACAGCACGCCCGCGGGGTTCGCGTTCGTCGCCGGCGAGGTCGCGTTCGTACTGGCCGAGGCCGTCGCGCACAAGTGGTCGCACGAGGCCCCGCACCGCCTCTTCTGGATGGACCCGGCCGTTCACGCCATCCACCACACCGACGGCGTGCGGTGGAACTACGGGGTGTTGACGACCTTCTGGGATCGTGTGTTCGGAACGTACCGCGTCGTCCCGGCTCGTTCGCCCGGTGACGCGGGGTGTCGGTCTGCCACGACGGGGAGCAAACATGCATGACTCGAATTCGCCGGCGCTCGACAACTCGTCTGGCTGTCGAATGCGGGTGTTCGAGACCGCCTGTCTGGTAACGGCCGTCGGGCTGGTGGTTGTTCACGCCATGCGGTTTGTGCAAGCCCCCGATCTCCCCGCGTGGGCCGTGCTGTTGGCCGTGACGCTCGGCCTCCCGGCGGCCGATTTCCTGTCGGGCTTCGTCCACTGGGCCGGGGACACGTGGGGCCGGGTGACGACGCGGTGGATAGGGCCGCGGCTACTGTTGCCGTTCCGGTACCACCATCTGCACCCACGGGACATGCTGCGGAGCCCGTTCGTCACCACCAATGGGGACGCGGCGATGGTGGCCTGTTTCATCCTCGGCGCGGCGTTCCTGATGCCCCTCGATTCGTTCGGGTGGGTCGCGGTGTTCGTCGTCGCAACGGGCGCGTGGGGGCTCCCGACCAGCCAGATCCACAAGTGGGCCCACGACCCGCGCCCGCCGTATGTGATTCGGTGGCTCCAAGGGGCGGGGTTAATCCTTCAGCCGCAGAACCATCAGAGACACCACCGTAGCCCGTTTGCGTCTCATTACTGCATTACAACTGGCTGGTGCAATCCGATCTTGGAGCGCGTGCGGTTCTGGAAGGCGCTGGAGCGGGTGGTGTCGTGGGTGAGCGGCCTCCAACCGCGCATGGACTTGGATGTGAAGCCAGTTGATGGCGCGAGGCAAACAGAGGAGGAGGATCGCGAACCCAAGCAGAGGTGATATGCAAATGGCATGAATCCTGACCAGAGCGACCTCCCACGAACGAAATCGTTGCGTTCGGTTCGGCGAAGCATTCAAACCGAAACATCAGCTTGGTGACCCAGTCACAATTGCCACGGATGAACGGGAGAGCCGGAACATCATAGACGTGCTGGAACCGGTGGAACCGGACGCTTACGCTAAACCCGCGGCGGGATAGGGCGGGAACACGTGCGCTGGGTTGTGCAGGAGCAACAAATCGGTGTCCTTGATCCGCCCATCGCTGTCCAGCCGACCCGGAAAACGACCGCAGCCCGGTCGCAACCCCCGTGCTTCGAGGGGTTGCGCCGGGCTGCGGCCACATGTGGATTCTGTTACGCGGAATTTAGCGGCAGTTCGGGCAGCTACTGCGTACGCCGTAGCTTGGCACGTAGGTCCGGTAGGCCGGGGCGTACTGCTGCTGAACTGGGTATGCGGCGGCGGGTGCCGCCATGCCCGTGGCCCGGTAGTCCGTCGTCGTCACGGCTTCCGTCCCGGCATACTTCGTCAGGTATCCGCTCAACTCGGCCGGGGAAACGGTCCCGGTGTGCCGCAGGGCTTGGACGCCCCCGGTCTTGTCGCTGATGATGAGGCCTTCGGTGAGATCGAACGACTTGGCCAGTTTCTGGCCTTTTTCGGTCGTCGTGTCGATGTGAAGCGCCACGTATCCGTCCTTCAGGAGCTTGGCGGCCTCGCCGAGCCCTTCGCCCTTGGTCAACTGGCACTGGTTGCCCTTCGTGATGAAGACCGCGATGGGCTTCCGGAACTCGCTCGCCGCGCCGAGGGCCTGGCGGTAGTCGGACGTCCAAGCCGGTTGGGCCGGGAGAGCCGACGACATCAGGCCGGAAAGCGCGAACGCCGCCAAAGAGGTGGTGAAGATCAAGATGAAAACTCCTCGAAGCACTTCTTGGAGAGCCGCGTCATCCACGGACGCAGCAAAGGGACTATTGTTGGCCCGAAGTGCCGGTCGGTCAACCGGAATAAGGCGCATAATGTTGCGCATTGGCGTATTCGGTATATTTGTCGATTTAGGGGGTAGACAAACCGGAAATGTGTGATTCGGGTGTCAGGGTGTTCTGGGTAGTTTGGGTGACATGGGAAAGGGGATGAATTCTCAAACGGGCCTGCCGACATGACGGGGCCCTGTGGGCTGAGCCGAACACCCGGCCGGGCGAAATCCTCACCGCGAATCTGGCAAAATGGGAACAATCGGCGAAATTCGCTTGACTCCCCGATTCCGGAGCGCAAATACATGCGTTCATTTTCTTCCCGTCCGTGGTGCCCCATGCCCAACCCCATCGATATCCGCTACGCCGTCCGTCCGCGCACTCGTTCCCTGCTCGCGGGTCGCGTGATGGATCTGTTCGGCCTTTCGCCCGACGAGGAGCCGCACGTCGTCGCCGCCGATTTCGAGATCGACCTTCCCCCCGGCGCCGTCGCGCTCATCACCGGGCCGAGCGGATCGGGCAAATCGAGCCTGCTCCGGGCGCTCGGCGAACGGGAAAATGCCCTCGATTTGGCCGCGCTTCCGCTGCCCGATTGCCCGTTGATCGACGCCCTGCCCGGGACGCTGGAAGAACGGCTCTCCGCATTGGCCGCAGCCGGCTTGGGCGAAGCCCGCCTGATGCTGCGGACACCCGCGGAACTCAGCGATGGGCAACGTTACCGCTTCCGGCTCGCCTTCGGGTTGGCCCAAAGCTCGAAGTGCCTGATGCTCGACGAATTCGGGGCCGTGCTCGACCGGACGCTCGCCAAGGTGGTCGCATTCAATCTCCGCAAAGTCGCCCTGCGAACTGGGATCGGGGCCATCTGCGCCACGACCCACGAAGACTTGGCCGACGACTTGAACCCGGACATCCACATTCGCTGCCACGGGGACGGGATGATCGGGGTCGAACACCGGGAAGTTAAAAAAAACGGATCTCCTTCGACGGCGAACTCTGGCTCTCGGCCGGTTCCCGCCGCGATTGGCCGCACTTCGCTCGGTGGCATTAGGCGAGCGGCAGGAGGTAGCCTACCCAATTGAGGTTTCCGAAACGAGCTCGGCATGAGACGATGGGCAATTCACCCGTCACCCATCTTCTGAGGACGGAGTCATGGACGACTCGAAAGTCGCACCGATCGATGCGT
>JANOSQ010000235.1:0-2721 GCA_031415915.1 Fimbriiglobus sp.
TCGATGTCCTGCCGGCCGCCATCGACGATGTTGACGTAATTCGGCAGGCCGTAGTGCATGCCGCCGAGGAGCTTGGTCGCCATCGATCCCGCCATCGGGTAATCGTTGACGAAGCCGACCGGTTGGAGCGGATCGCGGCCCGTGAGGAACTTCTTGTGCCCGCCGCCGTGATCGGCGAAGGTGTGGGAAATCGAGCGGACGATGCTGAACTTGTCGGCGCACTTCGCCAGCGCCGGCAGGTGTTCGCAGATGTCGATGCCGGGGACGTTGGTGCGGATCGGTTTGAAGTCGCCGCGGAATTCGGCCGGAGCGTCCGGCTTCATGTCGAAGGTGTCTTGGTGCGGCGGCCCGCCGGGGAGCCAGATGAAAATGACCGCGGGATCGTTGCCGGTTTTGCCCGGCTCTTGCCCGGCGCGCAATTGAAACGGCGACACACCCGCGGAGGCGCCGGCCACCGCGATGGAACCGAAGCGGAGGAAATCGCGGCGATGGGGGCCTCGGCAGTGCGGACGCATTCGACGGACTCCGGGAACGGAGCGGGTGGGAGAGTGGAGAATAGCAGATGGCGCCGACGCGGTCAAATGGCCTCAATGCTCGATTTGGAACCACTCGTTCGAGGAGGCCTCGGCCTTGCTGTACAGGTCGTCGGCATCGACCGGCAAGCTGGCGATCTCCAGCGATTCGAGCAGCGGGTGCAGGAGGCCGAGCACTTCCGGGTCGATCATGTAGCGGCGGGCGACGGTGCCGCCTTCGCGCTCGAAATCCACGGCTTCGGAATAGATTCGCTCGTAGTCGTCCGGGGCCGTTTTCAGCAGGTGCGACCAGAGGGCCGTGAGCCGGCTTTTGAACGCGGGTTCGGTCTCGCCCGGTTCGGCCAGCAGCGTGAGGCAAACGTATTCGATCATGGGTTCAATCTTTGACGTTCTTGATCACGGCCCGCATCATCTGGAACAAGTAGAGCGCCGAACCGACGTGCGTGGCCTCGACCCAAATCATCTCGGGTTTGCCGGTCGCCGCCCAGAGCCGCTACATCGCGACGGGCGGCACCACGTCGTCGTTGCTCGCGGCGATCAGTAGCAGTTTCTTCCCCTTCAATTGCTCGGCGTAGGTGATCGGATCGACGGGGTCGATCATTTTCTTCAACTTCGGTGTCGTCACCCCGGCGAGCTTCATGATCGGGCCGAGCACCACGGCGACCGGGTGCTCGGCGAAGGACTCGACGAGGGCACCGCCGCCGAGGATGAGGTTGACCGATTGGATCTTCGGTTCGACCCCGCCGAAGACGCCGCCGACGAAACTGCCGAGACTGGTACCGAGTACGCCGAGTTTCTTCGCATCGACCTCGGGGCGGGATTCGAGCCAAGCCGTGGCGAGCCGGCAATCGAGGACGGTCTGGCGGACGTTGGCCACGGACTTGTCGATGTCGGTGGAGAGCAGCCGCTCTTTGGAACCGGGTTCGCGGCGCGGGCCGTAGTAGGCCATGAAGACGACGAGGGCCGGGATGTCGTGCTGGGCTAGCCAAAGGGCTTCGGAACGGGAGACGACTTGGGCGCCGTCGAGGATATCGAGCACGATGACCGCCGGGTGCTTACCCGGCGTGCGCGGTTGGTAGTACTCGGCGTAGACGGTGTTGTTCGCGGCGCTCAGCGTCTTCACGGCCGAAGGGAACGTCAGCGCGAAGACATCCACGCCCGCGTTCGGGAGGCCGTATTTCGGCTTGAGTTCGTAGGCGAACGTGCGGTTCTCCATCCGGTAGAACTCGGGCACGCCGCTCGCTGTGTCGGTCTGGGTGAACTTGATCTCGCCGGCGGCGGACTTCGGCTCGGCGGCTTCCAGAGCCGAACAGCCGAGCATGAGAATTGCGATGGCGCGCAGCATGGTCGTGGCTCCGAGTCCGTTCAATCGAGCATCGTGCGGAACTGTTCGAAGAGGTAGCCGCTGTCGTGCGGGCCGGCCGCCGCTTCCGGGTGGTATTGTACACCGAAGACGGGCAACTCCCGGTGGCGGATGCCCTCGCAGGTGCCGTCGTTCAAGTTCCGATGTGTGACCTCGACCGCATCCGGCAGCGTCGCGGTGTCGAGGCTAAAGCCGTGGTTCTGCGTCGTGATCTCGACCGTCTTGTTCAACTCGTTCAACACCGGCTGATTGGAGCCGCGGTGGCCGAACTTCAATTTGAAGGTGCTGCCGCCGAGGGCTTGGCCGATCAACTGGTGTCCGAGGCAGATGCCGAAGATCGGCTTCTTGCCGAGTAGGCCCTTCACCGTGTCGACGGCGTAGCCGAGGGCCGCAGGGTCGCCGGGGCCGTTGCTGAGGAAGATGCCGTCCGGCTTGTACGCCAGCACCTCCTCCGCGCGGCATGTCCCCGGCACCACGGTGACTTTGCACCCCACTTGGACCAAGCAGCGGAGGATGTTCCACTTCATGCCGTAGTCGATGGCGACGACGTGCTTGGTGATCGGCCGGGCGGGGAGGACGTGCTTCGCCAAGCTGTCGAAGCCGCGATCCCACACGAACGCGCGCTCGGGGACGACCTCCTTGACGTAGTCCTTCCCGGCCATGCTCCCGTGGGCCTTGGCGCGGGCCACGAGCTTCGCATCGTCGAGTTCGACGCTCGACAAAATCCCGGCCATGGCGCCGCGAGTTCGGATGTGCCGGACGAGCGCCCGCGTGTCGATCCCTTCGATACCGGTCACGTTGCTCGCCTTCAAATACGTATCGAGG
>JANOSQ010000236.1:0-2414 GCA_031415915.1 Fimbriiglobus sp.
GCGCGACGAGCAGCGAACCGGTCGAGCCGGGGCCGGGAACGCGGCCGTCCGCGGGGCAGGCGAACGCGCGTACGGGGGTCGCCATCAACTCGGCGTGTGGGGCGTGGCCGAAGAAGATCAACGGGGAAGGATCGGTGGCGAATGCGGACTCGATTTTCCGCCAGAGCGCGTCTTGTTCGAGGTGGGGCAACAGGCGCCCCGGCCAGCCGAGATACGGGTACTTCCCACGGTCGGCCTGAATGCTCAAACCGGGCGGAAGAAATCCGACCGACGCATGGTGACTGTGGAGTGCCAAACCGCATTGCTTCATTCGGTTCTGGCAATCCGCCCGCGCCGCGGATGCCCGCACACGTTGGACCGCCGAGAGCAACAAGCCTATTAGAACCGCCACGATCGCGATCACCACGATGAGTTCGATCAGGCTGAATCCGGCGCGTCCGCTCCCCGTTGGCCCGTCGCGAGTCCGGCGATCGCTATTTCCCCGGCGGACGGTCAAGGCGAGAAGGGACGCGAACAAGCCGGCTGCGGGGAAAGCGATGGATCGCCAACCGATCCGCGTGTCGTCGCGCCCGAAACAGCCGCAGGAGATGTCGAGGCCGCGAAAATAAGCCGACAACTGCGCGGTCAGAAACATCGAGAACACGATGGTCGACAAGTACAACGCGGCCCGGCGGTGCGAAGGGACGAACAGGATCGCAACGCCCAAGGTCAGTTGGGCATACGGCAACGCCGCGGCCACGACCACTGCTAGCGGGGTCGGGAGCAATCGGTAATCCAACACGCTGGCGAACAGGTGATAGCCGTTGAAAACGTGCGTGTACGCGGAAGCGAGCAGCAGGCCCGCCGCAACCCAGTGTGCGGGGAGGATGATCAACGGACGCAGTCGGAGGAGTTGCGCCGCTCTCGGAGCTTGCAGGGCGAGCATCACTCGGCCCCTTTAGCTAGAGGGCGACCGCGTTCGAGCACGCCACCGGCGGCGGTGTAGCCTTGAACCCCGTCGCTCAGAATCGCGACGGAAGGAAACTCTTGGAGCAGCGAAGACTTGGCCAGCGCGGCCGCCCACGGGCAGCTTTCCGAATTGCAGTAGACGACGATCCGCGTCCCCCGGGGGATCGCCGCCAAGATTTGCCCGTTGCGCCAATGGGACGCCGAGATCGGGATGTTGATCGCTCCGGGAATCCGCGCGTCTTGGAATTGGGCCGGGGTTCGCGTATCGACGATCAACACCGGTTCGCGGCTGCCGAGCAATTCGGACGGTTGGACTTCTTGCGGAGTGCGCGGTTCGCGCAGTCGTTCCATTTGCCTCAGCGTGCGCCCGTTGTGCGCGAACCCGCCCGGATTCAGCGCGTGCGCGAGCGTGGCCGAGCCGGCGAGAATCAGGAGCAATCCGGCCCAAGGGGGCAGCTTCGTCCGGCCGACCAACCGGAGTGCCAAATAGGTGAATCCGAGTAACCCGGCGAGCATCGCGATCTTGGTGGCCACCCAAGTCACCTGCGTCTCGGTGCCTTCGTCGCCGCGGAGGACGATGACGGCGGGGCCGCCCCAAAGCGATTGCAATTCCGCGGCTGGGACGCGGATGACGCCGACGCTCGGATAATACAACTCGGCCGAATCGAGGTCGGCCCGGAGGATCATGACCCAATGGTTGGCCTTGGGGCTTTCCGGGCTGTTTTTGATGAGGACGATCAGGGGGCCATCCAGCAAGCACGCATCGGCGTAGGTCAAATTCGGAACGAACGTGCTACGGATGCCGAAGTCATCGCAGCAAGCCATCAAATCGCCGGGGGTGCTGCCATATTCACCGCGGAGATATTCCGGGCGAATGAGCCGGTCGAGATCGACGGGTTGCCCGGTGAGTTTGCCGGCTTGATAGATGCAATAGAGGCCGCAGTAGTGATCGCTCGTCCCGGTCGAGTCGGTCGCGGGGACGACGGGAAAGGGTGGAGTTTCGGCGTAAAGCGACCCTGGGGATAGGCAAGTTGTCGCCAAACAGATCAAGAGCAGCTTGATCATGGCGGGCCGACCTTGACGACGCGGCGTATCGTCCAGCGGCGGATCCATAGCGAAATCACAGTTGAGATGACGATCAGCGAAACCAGTGACGCGGCGAGTTTGGCCATCCTGTTGCGACGGCGATCGCTGGCGATCACTTCGTCGAGCGATTTCCCATCCACTTGCCGGACGACTTCGCCACCGCGGTAAGCGAGCGCGAGCGATTTGTATTCGGGATCGATCGATTGCACCGGTTCGCCTTCGGGGATGGGGATGCGCAACTTTTCGATTTCATTCGCATCGTCAGAGGTCCGATACTCCACCAGCGACAGGGTGCGCTCCATCCGCCAATCTTTGCCCTCGGCATAGACTCCGGTCGATGTTGTAATGGAAGCGAACGGCTTGCCATTTCCCGGCGAGCC
>JANOSQ010000237.1:0-7879 GCA_031415915.1 Fimbriiglobus sp.
GAGGAAGCGCCGAGCCTCGGCAAGCCCGTGTTGGTACTCCGCGATGTCACCGAGCGACCGGAGGCCGTAGAGGCCGGGACGGTGCGGCTGGTGGGGACGGATCGCGCGGCGATCGTCCGCGAGACGGCCACGCTGTTGACCGACGACGCGGCGTATCGTGCGATGAGCCGCGCCCACAACCCGTATGGCGACGGTCATGCCGCCGGTCGAGTGGTCGCGGCGTGCGTCGATTTCTTGGAGAGCGGGCGATTGCCCGGCGCCGCGTGACGCGCTGGGCCATTCTGACCGGGGAGTACCCACCCCAACCGGGTGGCGTGAGCGATTACACTCGGCTGGTCGCCCGCGGTCTCGCCGAAGCCGGCGATTCCGTGACCGTCTTCGCCCCCGACATCAACGCGGCCGAAGTCGATGCTCCGGGTGTGCGGGTTCAGCAGCTGCGTGGGTTCGGCCTGCGCTCGCTGATTCAATTGGATCGACACCTCGCCGGCTTGAAGCCCGACCGCATCTTGGTGCAATACGTCCCGCACGCGTTCGGTTACAAGGCGATGAACTGGCCTTTCGCCGCGTGGCTCGCCGGCCGGGCGCGCCGCATCGCCCCGGTATGGGCGATGTTCCACGAGGTCGCCTTCCCATTCTCGTGGCTGTCGCCGAAGCATGCGTTGTTGGGCGCCGTCACGCGGTTGATGGCCCGCAGGATCGCCGGCGCCGCGGATCGGGTCTTCGTCACGATCCCCGCGTGGGGGGATTTGTTGAAACGCTTTTGCCAGCGGATGAAACCGGCCGAGTGGTCGCCGGTGCCATGCACATTCGATGCGGATCCCGACCCCGCTGATGTGGCCGGCTTGAAACTGCGTTTCGCACCCCGCGGTGAAATGTTGGTCGGCCACTTCGGCACCTTCGGTACGCCGATTACGGACATGCTCGCACCCGCTCTCGTGGAAATGCTCCGCCTGCGAGCCGATGCGAATGTGTTGCTCATCGGACGGGGATCGAAGAACTTCCGCGAGCGGTTCGTCGGAGCGCACCCCCTTGGGAACTCGCGGGTGACAGCGGTCGGAGAACTCCCGGCCGATGCGATCTCGGCGCACTTGCGAAGTTGCGATGTGCTCGTTCAACCTTTTCCGGACGGTATCAGCTCGCGCCGCACGAGCGCCATGGCCGGGTTGGCGAACGGGTTGCCCATCGCGACGAACCTCGGCGCACTCAGCGAACCGCTCTGGGCGCACGGGGGGGTGGCTTCGATTCCGAGTCCCGATCCGACGGCGCTCGGTCGACTGGCCGCCGAGCTTCTCGCCGAGCCGACTGCGCGGGAAGCTTTGGGCCGATCCGGCCTCGCTCTCTACCGAAATAGATTCGCCATCGAGCACACCATCGCGCGGCTGAGGAACGCCGCGTGACCCGCCTCCGCATCGCCTTCGTCGTTCACGATTACAACCGGCACGGCGGGCACGCCCGCTACGTGGCCGAGTTGGCCGAGCGTTTCAAACGGGATCACGATGTCCACGTCTTCTCGAATACCGCGCTGGAGCCGGATCCGACCGGGCTGACCTTCCATCACATTCCGGCTTGGCGCGCCAACGCTTTCACCACGATCTTGACATTCATTCTCCCGGCGACCGCGCTGGTCCGCGGCCGGTTCGATATCGTCCATTCTCAAGGTCTCTGCGGGCTGAGGCAGAATGTCGTCACCGTCCACATGTGCCAGCCGGCTTGGTTTGCCGCCGCCGATCGCTTCGCCGGTCGAGCGGGGTGGCGGAAGCGCGTTTTCCGGGCCGTCGTCACCCGCCTCGACCGACTGGTCGTTCGACCCGGGGGTGCGAGCCTCTTTATCGTTCCCTCGAACCGGGTGAAGGAAGATCTCGCGATCCATTCTCGACTGACCGACTCCGTGCGCGTGGTGCAACACGGGATCGATGCGGAAGCCTTCCATCCCCGAAACCGCCTGCGATGGCGCGACGCGGTCCGCGCCGAATTAGGCTTGGCACCGGCCGACTGCGCCGCGCTGTACGTCGGAGATTTGCAAAAAGCGATGCCCGCCGCCATGCGGGCGCTAGCGCAAGTTCCCGGGGTCGAACTCGTGGCCGTATCGCGGTCGGCTTCCGAGCCGTACTCGGCCTTGGCACAAGAGATCGGGGTCGCCGATCGGATCCGGTTCGTACCGGCCTCCCCCGAGATCGCCCGTTACTACGCCGCGGCGGATCTTTTCCTGTTCCCGACCTATTACGACACCTTCGGCCTCGTGATCGCGGAAGCGATGGCATCCGGTCTGCCGGTGATCACGAGCCGCGCGGCCGGGGCGGGGGAACTCGTGACACACCTTCAGAGCGGATGGCTGACCCCCGACGCGTGGGACGTCGACCAAATCGCGGAGGGGCTGCGGACACTCGCGGCCGATGCCGAGATCCGCGATCGCATGGGTGTCGCCGCCCGGGCCGCAGTCGAACACCGCACCTGGGATCGGGTGGCCGACGAGACGATGGCGGTCTACCGGGAAGTGCTCGCCGGGAATCGGAAGTGACCCGAGTCGCGTTCGTCGTCAACGGCGCACCGGGATCGGCGATGGGCGAACGGGCGGAGGCATTCGCGTCGCGATTGGCCAACCGCTTCGATTGTTCGCTGGTGTTTCGCGCCGGGGGAAAAGCGGGCGCCGCCGCGCGAATGCTGCGGGACCTCGCCGCGGCGCGGCCGCGCGTTTGCTACGTGCTCGATCTCGCGGCGGCGGGGGTCGCGGCCGCCGGGCTGTATCAGCGGGCGACGGGCACTCCGTTCGTCGTGGATACCGGGGACTCCGTGGTCGATCTCGGCCGGGCGCTCGGCCGGGGGCCTCTGGGCCTCGCGGCGACCCGGGCGCTCGAAGTCTATGCCCTGCGCGCCGCCGCCGCGGTTGTCGTCCGCGGAACCTATCACCGGGAGTTGCTCGCCCGGCGCGGGGTGAAGGCCGAATTCATCCCCGACGGGGTCGATGTGGATCGATTCGCCGCACCGGCCAAGCCCGCGACCGAGGCCAACCGGCCGTTGGTCGTCGGGTTGGTCGGCAGTTCGGTCTGGATCGAATCCCGACAGACGTGCTACGGCTCCGAACTCGTGGAGTTGATTCGCCGATTGAAAGCGACGCTGCCGATGTCGGCCCGCGGAGTTCTCATCGGCGACGGGAGTGGAATCGAGATGCTACGTCGGCGCTGCGAGGAATTCGGGATGACGGACTCCATCGACTTCGCCGGGCGAGTTCCGCACCCGCAGCTCCCCGGTCGCCTCCGCGAATTCGACATCTGCCTTTCGACGCAAACCGACGACGAAATCGGCCGGGTTCGCACGACGGGAAAGCTACCCCTCTACCTCGCCGCCGGTCGGTTCGTCTTGGCGAGTCGAGTCGGGGAAGCGGCGCGGGTGCTCCCCCCCGAGATGCTCGTCGAGTTCCGGGGTTCGGTCGATCTCGGGTATCCGGTCAGACTCGCCGAGCGAGTCGAATCACTCGTCGCCGCGAGGGTGGATTTCCGCCACCGGCCGGAATGCGCGGCGATCGCCCGTGCGAATTTCGACTACGATAAACTCACCGATCGCGTCGCCGGCGTGATCGGGCGCGTACTCTCCCGCCCCGAAGCCTTTTCGCATCGGTAGGAAGCCGTCGACTCTCCCGTGACGATCACCGCGTCGATGCCCTCGGTCGCCATCGTGCGCGACTTCCGCGCCGAAGGTTGGCCCAGTATGGATCTGTGCGCGGATCAACTCCTCGCCCACTGGCCCCCCGGCGCGGGGGTCGAAGATGTCGCCACGCCGTTCCGCCGCCGTGTCGGCCGAGTTCCGTTCGCAGGCGGAACCGGTTTCAACGCGGACCGATTGCTCAATCGGCACGTCTTCCTCCCGAGGATCGTCCGCCTTGCGGCGGGTCGCTCGGATTTCGTCCACATCGTCGATCACAGCTATGCCCACCTGACGCGTGCGGTTCCCCCCGGCCGCGCCGGCGTGTACTGCCACGATCTCGACGCCTTCCGCAGTCTGCTCGAACCCGCGGCGGAACCGCGTCCCCTCTGGTTCCGCAGGCTCGCCGCCCGGACGTTGGACGGCCTGAAGCGAGCGGCCATCGTGTTCCACAGCACCGCCGAGATCCGCGACCGAATCCTGCGGTACAAGCTCGTCGATGCCGAACGGCTCGTCCACGCACCTTACGGCGTCTCGGCGGAGTTCGCCCCGCTGGCAACCGGAATCGAATCGCCGACCGTCGTCCCACGACCATACCTTTTGCACGTCGGCAGCAATATCCCGCGGAAGCGACTGGATGTGCTCCTCGACGTCTTCGCGGTGGTGCGTGAGGAGCGGCCGGAGTTGAAGCTCGTCCAAGTCGGAGGCCCGTGGCCGGCGCCGCTCGCGCAGCGCATCGACCGACTCGGGATCGGCTCCGCCGTAACCCAGCTGCTGGGATTGACCCGGCCGCAACTCGCGGAGCTATACCGGGGTGCAGCCGCCGTGTTGATCCCGAGCGACGCGGAAGGGTTCGGGCTGCCCGTGATCGAAGCGTTGGCCTGCGGGGCCACGGTGATCGCGAGCGATCTCGCCGTGCTGCGAGAAGTCGGGGGCAATGCCTGCGCCTACGCCCCCGTCGGCGACGTGCGCGCTTGGGCCACCCTCGTCCAGAGTTGCCTCCGGCGGGTGATCTCCGACGCCGACAGAATCGCCCGTTCGGACTCGGTGCGCAGCTACACGTGGTCGAATCACGCCGCCATCATCGCATCCGCGTATCGGAACCTCGCGTGTTCCGGACCGCTGACGACCGGTTTCAAGAAATGAGTTCTCCGCCTGTGCTAGCTCCCGCCCCGCTCGGTTCGTCGATGCGCTACCGGTTCGAGTTCGTGAATCTGATCCGCGCGTTCATCTGCTTGGGGATCATGCTCCGACACTTCTCGATCCCGTCCCAGTTCGCGCGCCACTGGCCGCAATTCGCGAACTCGGCCCTGTGGATTCCGGCGACGGAATGCTTCTTGGTCGTCTCCGGGTATTTTCTCGCGCACATGTTCCGGCCGAGCGAGTCCCAATACCTCTCGCTGAGCCGGTTCTTCCGCCGGCGAATGTTCCGTATCATGATCCCGTATTGGGTCGCGTTGCTCCTCGCCTACACGCTGCCGCTCTACCGGATCGCGCAAGCGGGCTGGGTTCTCCCGGACGAGTATCGGCCCGAGCAGATCCTCGCCAACATCTTCTGCGTACCCGACGCCTTCCAATTCCGCACGCCGATGCTCTTCTATTGGACGATCTCGACGCTCATCCAAGGCTATGTTCTCTGGGCGTTGTCGTTCTGGGTGATCCGGCGAATCCTGATCGCGTTCCGCGACCCGAATTACGAAGCCCGAACCGGCCGCGCGATGATGGGCGTGGCCTTCGCACTCACCTTGGTGCTCGGCCCCTTGTACTGGGGCGGTGTCGTCGACACCGCCTCTTGGGAGTTTCCCCGGTGGTGCTTCTACCCCGCGGTCGGAGCGATCGCGTATTGGATCGGTCGGAAGAATCTCCCGATCGCGGCCGCGCTTCCGGTTCTCATCGCGATGAGTTGGGGCGCGTGGTGGTCCGAATCCCCGCGGCCCTTGTTCGGGGAATTGACCGCCGTCGTCTTGTACATCGGCAGTCGCATCGGCCGGCCGATCGGCACCCGGGCGGGTCGCGGACTCGTGGCGATGGGCGAACGTTCGTTCAGCATCTATTTGATGCACGGCCTCGTAGGACCCCGGGTCAGTGGGACACTTGAGAGAATGAGCGTTTGCCCCGATACACCCTTCGCGGCCGTGGGATTCGTGCTGGCCGCGATCCTTGGCAGCATCGCCGCGGGGTTCCTCATGTACCGATTCGTCGAAAAGCCCATGGCCGACCGGGCCTCCACCATCGTGTATCGGCGCTGATCCGGTGCGAATCCTCTTCCTGAACCCGATTGGGGAAATCGGCGGGGCCGAGCGGGTGCTACTGACGGCGATCGCGGGGGTGCGCCGCGAGATCCCCGATGCGGTCGTCCGGCTCATCGCTTTGACAGATGGCCCGCTGTTGGTCGAAGCGGAGAAGCTCGGCGCCGAAGTCGCGGTCGTGCCGATGGCGACGGGCTTGGGCCAACTGGGCGATAGCCAAGTTCGCGGCCGCGGTGTGAAGGGGAAGTTGGGCTTGATCCTCCGAGCCGCACCCACGGCGTTCGGCGCCGCGCGGCTACTGTTCCGACTCCGTTCGGCCATCGCCCGCTTCGCCCCGGATTTGGTTCACTCGAACGGCATCAAGACGCACTTGCTCAGCCGGATCGCTGTGAAACGTGCGGTGCCGGTGGTCTGGCACATCCACGATTTCATCGGGTTGCGACCGGCGGCGGGCGGCATGCTCCAGCGGGCCAGCGGGCGTGTGCGGGCGGCCGTGGCCATCTCGGAGGCGGTCGCCAAGGATTGTGCCACGGTGCTTCCGAATGTCCCCGTGACGACGGTGTTGAACGCGGTCGACCTCGCTCGGTTTGCTCCCGGCCCCGGAATCGAACTCGACGCCGCGCCGACGGGGATGCTCCGCGTCGGGTTGGTCGCCACGTATGCGAAGTGGAAAGGGCACCTCACCCTCCTCGACGCGGCGGCGACGCTCCGCGACTTGCCGATCCGCTGGTATCTCGTCGGCGGTGCGATCTACCGGACCGCGGCCCAGTTCACGGAAGCCGAGTTGCAAAGCGAGATCGCGCAGAGGGGGTTGGAAGATCGCGTCGCCATTCTCGGGTTCACCGCCGACACCGCGGAGGTGTATCGCTCGCTCGACGTCGTCGTCCACGCTTCGACGCTGCCGGAGCCGTTCGGCTTGACCATCGCCGAAGCCATGGCTTGCGGACGCGCGGTCGTGGTCAGCGCCGCCGGCGGTGCGGTGGAACTTTTCACCGACGGGCACGACGCACTCGGATTCCCACCCGGCGATGCGGGGAAGCTGGCCGCAACCATCCGGCGCTTGGCCGAGGATCCGCCCCTGCGGGCACGACTCGGGGAGAATGCCCGACGCACGGCCCAAGCCCGGTTCGACCCCGTGCGTTTCGGCCGGGAATTGTCGGCCGTGTACGAGCGTGTGCTCTCAGTTTGACCGGTTCGCTTCGTACCAAGCGATCGCTTCGATCAATCCCGTTCGGAAGTCGGTTCGCGCCCGGAAGCCGAATCGCGCGGCCGCTCGGGTCACATCCAAACAGCGGCGAGGCTGACCGTCGGGTTGGCCCGCATCCCATCTCAATTCGCCGGCGAATCCGCACAGTTCGCAGATCATTTCCGCCAGTGCCTTCACCGTGATCTCCATGCCGCTGCCGAGGTTCACCGGTTCGGGGTCGTCGTAACACTCGGTCGCCAAGGCGATTCCCTCGGCCGCGTCGCGCACGAATAGGAACTCCCGCGAGGCGCTCCCCGTCCCCCAGACATCGATGTGGCCGCGCCCCGCATCGCGGGCTTCGATCACCTTCTTGATGAGCGCCGGGATGACATGGCTGCTCGCCGGGTCGAAGTTGTCGCCGGGGCCGTACAAGTTCACCGGCAGCAGCGTGATGGCGTTGAACCCGTATTGCTGGCGGTACGCCTGCCCCTGAACCAGGACGGCTTTCTTGGCGATTCCGTAGGGGGCGTTGGTCTCCTCCGGGTAGCCGTTCCAGAGGTCGTCTTCGCGGAATGGCACCGGTGTGAACTTCGGATAGGAGCAGATGGTGCCGACGTTCACGAACTTGGCGACGCCGCGCCGTCGGGCTTCCTCCAGGAGTTGGATGCCCATCACGGCGTTCTCGTAGAAGAAGCGACCGGGGTTGGCTCGGTTGGCGCCGATGCCGCCGACGACCGCGGCGAGGTGGACGACGATGTCGGGCCGGGTGTCGTCGAGGAGTTGGCGGACGCGGGTTTGTTCGGTG
>JANOSQ010000238.1:0-2051 GCA_031415915.1 Fimbriiglobus sp.
TTTGGCTTCATGCTGCTCGAGGCCGGCCGCGCCAAGGAAGCGCTGGTCGCGTTCGAAGCCGTGGCGAAGAAGGAACCGAACCGCTTCCTCGCGCTCTACGGCGCCGGCAAGGCGGCCGAAGCGACCAAGCAGAAAACCAAGGCGAAGGGCTACTACAAGCAGATCGTCGCGATCTGCGCCGATGCCGGCACGGAGCGGCCCGAACTGCAGTACGCAAGGAAGATGGCGAAGTAGCGCGCAGATTCAGGGCGCCGGACGAACCCGACCAAGAGGCGGCAATCCAAGAGACTGATGCCGCCTCTTTTATCTCCAGGGCCGCAGATGACGCCGATCTAATTTCGCCTCTCGTCAACTGACGTGCCAGCGGGACAACGGCGGTTGGCCAATTCGCAACGAGGCCCCAGAGCAGTCCTTGCACATTCGGTACAACACGATGCCATCAGTCCCTTCAAGGGTGATCCGAGTTGACTCAGTCGTCGCAGTACGGGTCCCGTTGGAACCGTGGCGCCGAACAGGCTTACGTGCGACAGCGGACGAATCGAAGTTCTTCAACGTCAGGGCTTGATCGAACGCGTCGAGGACAGATTAGCCAGGATAGGGGAGAGGGCCATGCCCTGAGGAAGTCCGCTCGTTCGAATCACTTTCCGCCCCTCGAACAGGATCGGCACACTCACCCATTCCGCGATCAAATCCACTATGGGGTCGAAGGGCCACAACGCCCGAAGCTTGGCTATCAACCGAGGCCAGCGCACGGTGTCGAAGAACGCGCTGATGTCACCGTCCACCACCCATCGATAACTCATCCCGATACGCCTCTTGAACCGCCCGTGCGGCGCCGCTCCTGGAGCGGCCGCGACGGTAGCCGTGGGAACAGTCTTCGAGCAACACGTCGATGGCCGGGACGAGCAGATCCAGATGGAGTACGCGATCTCTCATCCCGGGAACGGCCAGCGGCCGCACCTGCCCGTTGGGCTTGCGAATGACAAAGCCATGCAGCGGGTTGGCGAGTGTCGCGCGGTAGGATTGCGCGGGAACGAAGGGCTCCGGATCGAAATCGCTGAAGTCTTCGATCGATGTTCAGCCTCCGGGCGTTCCAAACGGAAAGTTGTGACGAATCTCAGCGTGAGGTTCTCGTGAGCCGTGGCCCTGGCTGCCAGCGCCTCGCGGTCTGGTGGCGCGATCGTATCGATGCCGGCGACCTCGAAGTTGCCGGCGAGCACTGCGCTTGTGGACGCCGTGTGGCCGATCCGTGCGAGGCCGCTTGCCACATTCTGGATCACGGGCATGCTGCCCCCGAGCGTTGTGATGCCGAACGCATACTGGTCGCCTGGCTCGAATCGGGCCTTGCGCCCATCGGTCGGCTGCTCGACTGTCGCGCATTTCGTCAACCGACGCGCCGAGGGACTCAAGCACGGGGTCGGCGCGATGCGGATGCCGGTCGACACGCGGCTCAGCAACTGGGCGTCCATGGTGATGACCGCGCTCGCCTGGACGCTTAAGGCGTGGGTTACGCCGCGGTTGCCCGAGGCGGGTCGGTGGGCGGCGCGCGACGCCGCCGAGAAAGCCGCGGTGCTCCGGATGGAATTCAACGCGTTTCTCAACGTGTTCATGCGGATCCTCGTCCAGGTCGTGCGCACGAGTCGCCGGTTCGATTTTCCTCCGGGGTGTCGATCGCCTGCACAGTCCCTTGCGGTGCTGACGCGTCGGATCTGAGACCGGAGCGGCGGCTTTGCCCTCTCGGTTGACACTCGATTTCGCAATTCCTTCCAGTCGCAAACACGTATTTTGGAACTAGTAATTCGCGCTCTTCCGACTATCCCCGGCAAGATTCGGTTGTGGGTAATCCGCTGGCCATGATGTCATGCGTCTTCCCACATGGAGGCGTGACCTCGGCGTTGTTGTGCCGAGAGACGGACGGCATCCATCTTGCTGACGATGTAGTGGCGATGATGAATCAGGAATCGTGGACAAGCACCGTGACGATGCCGCGAATGCTGCGTTGGCCACCGGCGCCGATGATCACTGTCTGGGTGCCGCGCGCGAGAGTCTTC
>JANOSQ010000239.1:0-1853 GCA_031415915.1 Fimbriiglobus sp.
GCTGCCGAGGGCGAAGACGTAGACGATGCCGATGTCAAGGCCGGGGGCGATTATCCCCTGGAACTGCCCGCGGTACTTCCCTTGCTCCTCATCGTACTCCCGCATGGCTTTCGAGTAATCGGCGGTTTTGCCGTCGATCCCCAATTCCACCGCCACCGGTTTGGGCGGGGGTGTGGTGCCGCCCCACGGTACGACGGCGAGCGCCATGAGCGCGATGGCCATCGCGGCGGCGGGGGCGAGCAAGTAGAAGACTTTGTCGACGTGCGACGGGATCGGCGATTCTTTCAGGAAGAACTTGCCGCCGTCGGCGAGCGGTTGGAGCAAGCCGAAAGGCCCGACGCGGTTCGGCCCGACGCGGTCTTGGATCCACGCGGAGACTTTGCGCTCGGCGAGCGTGGCGTAACCCACGATGCTCATCACGATGGCCACGAGGCCACCGATGATGATTGCGGTCGTCAAGAGGTCGAATTCCGGCATCGCTTCCCAACCGAAGTTTCAAAGTTTCAGAGATTCAATTCTCAGACGGTCGCCAGCGTCAGTCGCCCGTTGGACTTCGTCGCGATTTCCGCGAGGGAGGCGTACTGCGGCAATTCCTTGGCGAAATCCTTCCGCACCTCCGCGACCGTGGCGAGGCCCTTCGTGCCGGCGAGATCGTAGGCCAACTGCAGTTCGCTCCGCACTTCCGCCGGGGCCTTGACCGAGCGGTGGAACGATTGCAGGTAGCCCGCGTGATTGACGAAGGTGCCGTCTTTCTCGAAGGCCGTCGTGGCGGGAAGCACGGTCGTTGCCGCTTGCGTCAGTTTCGAATGGAACAGGTCTTGGACGATCAGCAGTTTCGGGGAAGTCCAATGGTCCGGGATCACGGCGTTCACCGCGTCGGGGTTCGGGTAACCACCGGCGAACCACATCGCGTCGAGCGGTTGGCTAACCACGGTTGCGAACGCGATCACTTCGCCCTGCAACTTCCGCAGCACCGATTCGACGCCCATGCGGTTCGGGCACTTCTCGGCGCGGATGGTGAAGTTGGTCGGCGCGACCGCGTTGCCCTTCACGTCCTTCGGATAGTGGTCGTCTGCGCCGACCACCGGCACCGGCCCGAGCACCAAGCGAATGTCGCGGTTCATCGATTTGAACGCGCTGCCGAGGCGGAACGCTTCTTCGACGGTGAGAAACGGCGAGAGCACCGCCACCGCCTTCCGCGCGCTCACGTAGATGGCTTGTTCGAATGCCTCCTTCAACCGGGCCATACTCTGCCAAGCGGTCGGTTTCAAAGATCCTTCGACACGGGTCAGTGGCCGGGTGATCCGATCCGGCGCGTTCGTATAGTGGTAACCCCAGCGGCCCTCGTCGCACATGAAGTAGCCTTGGTTCTCCAAGTTCTCGCGCGGGCGGAGGCGGTAAACGATGTCCTTGTTCACATCGGTGTGGATGCTGCAGCCGGTGCTGCACCCGGCGCAAACGTTGTCGGTGGTCTTGAGGTACCAAACTCGCTGCGTGTAGAGGAAGTCTTTGCTGCCGAGGGCGCCGACGGGGCAGAGGTCGACGACGTTGCCGGAGAGCTTGTTTTCGAGCGGGTAACCGGGGAAGACGTCGATCTCTTCGTGGTGCCCGCGGCCGACGACTTGGAGTTCGCTCGTGCCGGAGATGTCCCGCGTGAACCGGACGCAGCGGGTGCAGAGGATGCAGCGGTCGGTGAAGAGCGTGATCTTGCTGCTCAGGTCCGGCTTGTTAGCCGGTTGGTTTTTCGGGTCCATCATCCGGCTTTCGCCGTGGCCGTACTCGTAGCTGTAGTCTTGGAGCTTGCACTCCCCGGCTTTGTCGCACACGGGGCAATCGAGCGGGTGGTTCAGCAG
>JANOSQ010000240.1:0-1943 GCA_031415915.1 Fimbriiglobus sp.
CCGGGATGATCCCCGACGCGAGGGCGAGCCGCAGGGCTTCGGTGTTCGGAAAGAGGAGCGAGAGCATAGCCCGGCACCTTTTGCTCAGAGCCGACTCTTGGCGAGGGTGGTTTGCATGTCGCGGTGGATGCGGCGCCGCACCAGAAACTCGTCTTCGTCGAGCCAGCGCCGTCCGCCGGGGCCGAGGGCGAAATCGTCGCTGACGATCGCGAGGACGACTTCTTCGACGATGTTGAGGTGGAGGCGCGAGTAATACGGCGCCGTAGAGTACGCGACGGGAACGCGGGTCGGATCCATTTGCCGGAACAGTTCCGCGATCCGGTTCAAACCGCTTTCGCTCGACCCTTGCGCCACGGCCGCGATGTAACCCTGCGCCAGTTTGGTGAACTCCACGGGCGGCGGGGCGTTGGCGGGGCGGTTCGGCGCGAGCAGTTCCGCGCGGGCCTCGTCGAGGATCGGATTGGCTTGGTCGTAGTTGCCGAAGGTCAACCAACCGCTGGCCACGTTCAGCAGCGTTTGCAAGGCGCGCCACCACTGCTCGGGGCGAGCCGCGTAGCGGACTTTGAGTTGGGCTTGGCTTTTACCTTCGAGTACCGAGTCCAAAATCCGTTTCAAGAGTTTGTCGATTTCGTCGCGGAGCCCCAGCTTTCGCAGGCTCCGCAGCCCTTGCCCGGCGACGGAATTGACCAACTCGAAGCGTTGATCCCCCGATTTCGTGCCGACGAGGGCCGCGAATTGGTCGAGCAGCCGCGCCACGAGATCGCGGCGGTCGAAGTGGGCGGCGAAGAAGAGCGACCGCTCCAAAAGTTGCCCTTGGATCCGATTGAGTTCCGGCACTGATTCCAGCGACGCATCCACCCGGAGGACATCGGGAACCAATCCGAGCAGCTCGAATGTGAATGCGTCTCCGACCCGGAACGCCCACGGCATCGCGGCGTGCAACGTGAGAAGTCGCACCGCCAGCAACGGGCGGGGGTCCTTGCCGCCGATCCCCCCGCGGTAGAGCAACCGAATGTGCCGGGAGAGTTCGACCGGATCGCGGAGCGTTTCGATCCGGTTGAGGGCTTTCAGAAAGTCGTCGCCGTCGCTCATGATGTGGGCGTACGGGTTGATCCGCTCTTGCGGCTCGAGGATGATCGATTGCTGCCTCATTCTCGTGATCGCGAAGTTCGCGAAAGCGTGCGGGCTATTCGCGATCCCTTTGCCGAGGACGTTGAGGTTGTCGATCGCGGCGACCAGTTCCCGGGGCAACGCGACCGCGGGGGGTTTCCCGGCCAACGCTTCTTCGACCCGGTGCCGGAACCCTTGGAAGAGATAGCGGTTGGTCAGCCCTTTCGCATCGGTTTGCGAACGCGGCTCCATCGCCTTCTCCGCATCGACCAAGAGTGTCCGCGCCGCGGAATTTTCGCCGAGTTTCGCGAGGGCGTATGCGAACAAGAGATCGATGAACGGGAGCGTCTGCCGGTTATCGCGGGCACCCGTCGCCGTCGGCGAGAGCGCGGCCGCTTCCGCCCATTTTCGGGAGGACCGATGCAGCGCGCTCGCTTGATCGCGAACCAGTCGCACCCGTTCGGAATCTTTCAACCCGGCGGTGCGCAGGAAGAATGGCAAATCGGTCTCGGCGTTCAGCCCGCTATCCAAGAGCCTTTGCAAAATGCGATCGCGGACGCGGGCCAATCCGAGGACATCGGATCCCGTCCGCGCGGCCAACTCCAGCCCCAACAACCAGACGGCCCGAACCGGCAGCTTGGCGTCGTTGACTTCCAGATACTGCTGAATCGCGGGCAAACGCGCCCGCAGCCAATCGGGTGAAGGATCGCGGGTCAGGCACATCAGAACGCTGCTGGCCAAGCGCCGGACTTCGATACGATCCGGATTTTGACTCGTCAGCAACGATTCGAGTTCGCGCTCTTCGACGACCTCCGCGCCGAGCACTTCTCCCC
>JANOSQ010000241.1:0-3843 GCA_031415915.1 Fimbriiglobus sp.
GATGTCCTCCAGCGTCGGTGCCGTGTCGTGTTTATTGTTCTTCGCGTTGTTCTTCTCGACCCGTTCGCGGGCTTGCTTCAGTTACTTCTCCAGCACGCCAGCGACCGGGAAAGCCGCGGAGGGTGGCCGGAACGATTTGTAAAGCGAGTGTCCACCCCACGCGGCTTTGACCAGAAGCACCGGCGATTCAAAATGGTCGCCCATGCGCGAGCCGAACTCCAGTTCGACGCCCGTGCGCCCCGGCGAGCCGTAGCCGACGGTCAACGGACCTTTGCGATCGAGGAATTTGATGAACACGTCGTCGCGCTCGATCCATTTGTCCGCGCGGCGGAGATGCGAGAAGAGCCCTTTGGTCTCGGCGGCCACCGCTTGGCGGTCGAAGAGGGCATTCGGGGCTTTCCCCTCCATATTCGACTGCCCCGCGAGCAGGAAGACCTTGACCGGTTTCTCGGCAGCGGGGGCCATCGAACCCGCGGCGAAAACTGCGAGCGCGGCGGCGAGTCTCGAGCGGAACATAGGAAGCCTTTCGTCGGTGGTCGTGCACGAACCATGCGTTGTAACCGAGAGCTCGGCGCGAAGCGACAACTTTCAGGGAGCCGGAAGCGAACCGAGTCGCGCCAATTCGTGCATTAAATTCCCCCGCGCGGCCGCTTCCCCTTCCTCCTTCATCAACCCCGTCAGATAAATCGCCGGCCGGTCCAAGAACCCCCGCAACACCTTCACCCGGCCTCCGCGGAATTGCTCCTCTGGCACCCAAGCGTACTCCCTCCGCACGTCGGCCGCGTAGCGGTCGTAGCGTTCCGGGGCCGCGCCGAGGATCGCCAGATCGGCATCGTGCAGGATTCGGTACGACTCGGTCGCATCGTCAAAATCGTGGAAGCGGTGATCGGTACTCAGGATCAACCCGACCACATCCGACACCGTTGCTTCCGGGAGTTTCCAGCCGCGCATCACGCCGAGGACGTACTGGCCGCTGTCGAATTCGTTCGTCGTGGAATGCGTGTCGTACACCGCGTCGTGGAACCAGACGGCGAGTTGAATCGGGAACGGATCGATCCCCGCCGGCGTCAAACGCGGGACGATTCGGAGCATCTCGCCGATGTGTTCGAGGGTGTGGTAATGCCGATGCGGTTCCTCGTAGCGGCCCACCAAATCGTCGAACGCGGCGTAGGCCGCATCGGCGCCGAGCCCGGCGGGGCGCAACATCGCCCACCACTGCGATTGCAAGCGATCGAGACGTTCGGGCGCGATCGGCACGCGGAGTCCCCCGGCGAAACGGGTTTGGAAATCCCACCCGGCATCCGTTAGAGTATCCCTACTGGCAAACACCGTTCACCGGGTGACCCCATGCCCGCCTTCGCCTTGCCGGAATCGCTGGAACTCCAACTCGACGAACTCGCGGCCGAAGTGCGACGCCTGCGCATCGTGCGCGGGATGACTTGGCTCGTCGCCCTTCTCTTCGCCGCGCTGCTGGCGGCCATCGCGCTCGATGCGACCTTCGAATTGTCCGGCCGCGCGCGCGGGGCGATGCTGGTCGCTTGGCTCGCGCTCGGCTTCGTCGCCGGATGGTGGTTCGTCGTCCGCCGGTTCCGGGAAATCCTGAGCCCGGACGAGCTCGCGCGGATCATCGAAGCGAAATTCCCGAGCCTCGCGGAGCGGTTGCGCACGCTCGTCGAACTGAGCGAGCACGCGGACGCGGGCAACGGCTCCCGCACCATGATCGCGATGCTGGCCCGGGAAACCGAACGCCGCACCAAGAAGCTCGACTTCCACCGCGCGGCCCCGTCGGGCTTCAGTTTCCGCGTCGCCGGTTTGGTCGCGGTCGCCGTCCTGTTCGCGTTCGCCCCGCTGCTATTCGTTCAAGGCAGCGGGGATCGCGTCCGCCGGCTGGTCGCCCCGTGGCGGTCGCCCGCCGTCGAAGTCCCCTACGAAGTCGTCGTCTCCTCCGGCGATCCGGTCGTGAAGCGCGGCCAGCCGATCACCGTGTCGGGTTACCTCCGCAAGCTCCAGCCGAACGCCGCGCTCCCCGATTCGGCTACGGTCATTTTCCGCGAACCCGGTTCCGCGGACGAACGGAAGCTGCCGATGGTGGGCGACGACAAATCGGCCTTCACCCTCACGCGGCCGAGCGTCGATGGCGACCTCGAATACTGCCTCGAATGCGGGGCGATCCGCAGCGATTGGCACACTATCGCCGCCGTCGATCCGGTCGAAGTCGCGGCCGGGAGCGAAGTCGCGATTTCGGCTCCAGCCTACGCCGTCGCGCTCCGACCGACGCGGACGATCCCGACGCTGGGCGACTTCGACGGGCTGCAGCACGGCCAAGCGGCGTTGACGCTCAAGACGAACCGCCGCGCGGACGACGTGCAGTTGGAATGGCGACCGAACGACGGCAAAGCGGCGGTGGAACGGTTGGCCGTCCGACTCGATGCGAGCGGAACCTCGGCGACGGCGGAGCTTCCCCTGCGGGTCGATGGCACCTTGAAGTGGATCCTCTTCGCCGAGAAGGGCATCCGCACCGAAGTCGCCCAAGCCGTGCGCGCCGTGCCCGACGCGCTTCCCAAATTCGAGCGGGTCACCGGATTACCCGCGCAAGCCCGCGACATCCGATCGGGCGAAGAACTGAGCATCGCCGTCGCCGTGTCGGACGACTTGGCCGTCGCGACGGCCTACCTCGATTTCGGCCCCGCGGAAGCGGTGGACGAGACCGCGCTCCAAAGCGAACCGGTCGCGATCCCCGGCCTCGGGACGAACCGCGCCGAGGGAACCGTTCGATTCCGCCTGCCCGCGGGCGCCGCCGAGGGGCAAGCCTTCCGCATTCGACTCCGGATTCAAGACAACCGTTCGATCCCCGAACTCGACTGGAAGCCGCAGCGGGCGACCTACCCGGAGACCGGCTGGGCGATCCTCCGCGTCTCGGCGACCGCGCGGCCGCTCGCCGAACAAGAACTGACCGCCAAGCGGGATGACACGCGGTCGAAACTCGAATCGATCCGGAAGTTGCTGGAGGCGGCGCACGCGGATCTCAAATCGCTGCGGCTCGACTTCCAAGGCCGGGCAAAGCTGGAGCAGGATCAATCCGTCCGCGTCACGGCCGATGCGGACTCGGTGCGGGACGCCCACCGGCTCCTCGAAGACTTGGGGCGCTCGGGCGTTGCCCCGGCCCAAGAACTCGCCGACGGGGATGTCCGATCCGCGCAAATCCATTTGAAAAAGGTGCTCACCGAAGCGGAGGCGGCACCGCGAGACACGGCGGCACTCGCCGCTCAGCACGCCTTGGAAGCGGCCCTACTCAAGTTGGCGGCGCTCGCCGCCGCGGCGGAGACGGCCCAAGCGAATCTGTTGGATCAAGCCCGCTTGGAGCAGTTGGCCCGGGATCAAGCGAAGCTCGCCGCCGAAGCGAAGGCGGCGCCGAACCCGGCGGAACTCGCCGCGGAACAAGCCAAGCTGAAGGACGAACTGCAGAAATTGGTTCAACAAAGCGAGGCGCTGAAAGCGGGCGAAGCGGATGCCGAAACGGAGCGCCGCCGCCAAATGGTGGCCGAACTGGAGCGCCTCGTCCGAAGCCAAAAAGCTCTGGACGACGCCATCCGCGCGGGGGACCGGGAAGCGAACGCGGAGCAAATCGACGAGTTGACCAAGAAGCAAAAGGCGTTCGCGGAGAAATTGAAACAGCTCGCCGAGAAGACCGACCTCGCGGCACGGCTCGCGCAGACCGCCCCGCTCGAACAGAAACCGGCGCGGGCCGCAGCCGATTTGCTCGAGAAGAACAAGTCGATCGACGCGCTGACCGAGCAGGAGAAAACGGCCCGCGAGTTGGATCGGCTCGCGGACGCGCTCGAA
>JANOSQ010000242.1:0-3325 GCA_031415915.1 Fimbriiglobus sp.
ACGCATCGATCGGTGCGACTTTCGAGTCGTCCATGACTCCGTCCTCAGAAGATGGGTGACGGGTGAATTGCCCATCGTCTCATGCCGAGCTCGTTTCGGAAACCTCAATTGGGTAGGCTACCTCCTGCCGCTCGCCTTACAGTGACGTTGCGCGATACGAGCCGGGCGCGGCAGCGACGAACCCCCCCAACTCCGCGCAGGTGAAATTTTCGCGATGCCGTCCGTCGCTGACGCGTCCGGCTCGTATCGCGCCAATCCCATTCGGCGGACGCGATTTCGGACGCAAGTCGTTGCGGCGCATTGGTTCTACCCGAAATCGGAAATGATTTCGCGAGGGGGAGGGGCACTTTCGGCCGAAATCATTTTGTCGATCCACCGACGCCTCGCGTCGTGCGTCGCTCCCATCACCCCTCCGATTTCCGCACTTGCAGCAGCGGCTTCGTCAGCAGCACCAGAATCCCCAACGTCAGGATCGCGGCACCCAAGAACAGCAGCGACGGCAGTCGCCGGTTGTCGTGGTCGGTCTTGGGGGTTTTGCCGGCGGGGACGAGGTCGTAGTGGATCACGCCGTCGGTGTCGAACTTCGAGACATCCACCCGGCTGCCGATGGACTTCGTCGAGATCGATCCGTCGACTTCCAGCACTTCCTTCGCCTGTGCCGGATCGAATAAGTGC
Source organism: Fimbriiglobus sp. (assembly GCA_031415915.1). Classification (GTDB taxonomy): domain Bacteria; phylum Planctomycetota; class Planctomycetia; order Gemmatales; family Gemmataceae; genus JALHQU01. Next base: position 676 of record JANOSQ010000242.1, read on the forward strand.
TTCGCGACGTCGCCGAGCGTGTCCGGTTTGTCGGTCTCGATGATCGCCCCGCCCTCGATCCGTTTGCCGTCGTCGGTGCGGATTTCGAAGTGGACGGGCCGGCCGTGGTTCAGTGTCAACTCGCGGAGTTCCCCGCTGCCGACGGTTTCCCGGTTCGAGATGGCGGGGGCGAAACCGGTGACGTGCGCGAGGAGCACGGCGACTTTGAACAGCGCCGTGGCGCCGATGGCGCCGGTCACGTTGACGAAGTTGCTCGTCGCGATCATTTCCCCTTTGCTCGTCTTCGGTGCCTTGTGCTGCAACAGTGTGAACAGCGGCACGATGTAGAACCCGGTGAAGAAGCCGATGCCGATGATGCAGGCGATGAGGTACGACATTTCGCCGACGAACCACGACGCTCCGAGGAGCAGGACCATCATGCCGACTGCCCCGACGATGACGAGTCGCAACTCCACGCGCCGCCCCGAGAGCATCCCGGCGAGCGGGCTGCCGAGGCCGATGCCGAGGGCGACGGTGCCGACGACGGCGCTCGTTTTCAATTCGTCCCAGCGCGGATTTTGGCTTTCGCCGAGCATATAGACGGCGGCGCGCATGAAGGCGACCACGAAGGTGAAGTAGGCGATCCCGAGCAGCGCCACGCGGAGCGGTTTGGTGCTGAGCAGCACGCGGATGCTGGCGACCAGCGGGGCATAGACGTACTTCGGAAAAGCTTTGGTCGGGTTCGACGCCGGCATCTTGCGAATGAGGAAACTGGCGATGGCGCCGACGATGGCGAGCCCGAACAGAATGAAGCCGACGATCACCTCTTGGCCTTGGTACAAGTACGACAGCACGCCGCCCGAGACGGTGCCGAGGATGACCGCGAGGAACGAGAGCGACTCCAGGATGCCGTTGCCTTTGCTGAGTTGGTGATGGGGCAAAATCTCGGGCATGACACCGTACTTGGCGGGGACGAAGAAGCAGGAGTGCGTGCCCATGAGGAACACCGTCGCCAGCACGACGTAAGGCCCGACTTCCGGGTAACCGTTGCGGCCGAGGTAGAAGCCGACGAGGGCCAGCGCGGTGATGCCCACCTCGGCGACCTTCCAAATGACGAGGGCGTTGCGCTTGGAGTAGCGATCCGCGAGCCAGCCCGCGATGGTTCCGAAAATGGCCCACGGCGCGTAAAAGAGGATCGGCATCAGCCCGATGGCGTTCTCTTCGGTGAAGGCCTGGGTGTTGATGGCGAAGAACATCGCCGAGGCGTGGATGGCTTGGTCGTTGAAGGCCGCGAGGAACTGGGCGACGAGCAAACCGATGAAGGTGCGGGACGTCAGGCCGCCGGATTGGATCGAATGCGGAGCATGGGACATCGCGAGCGATCCTCGGAAGCGGCCGGCCGAAAGGAGAATGTAGGCGAGGATGCGCCGCCCGGCGATGCGGACGCAACGCGCCGATTGGCTATGATGACCCCGTCGGCTCACTCCTCCTCTCTCCCGGAGACTTCGCATGGCCAGTTTGTTCGAACGGATCGGCGGCGATGCGGCCGTCGACGCCGCGGTGGATCGCTTCTACGAGATCGTCCTCAACGACGACCGCATCAAGCATTTCTTCGTCGGCGCCGACCTCGCCAAGTTGAACCAGCACCAACGGCTGTTCCTCAAGTACGCCTTCGGCGGCCTGACGAATTTCCCCGGCCGCGCCATGCGCGCCGCCCACGAGCGCTTGGTGCGCGACATGGGCTTGAGCGACGTCCATTTCGACGCCGTGCTGGAAGACTTGGCTCGGGCCTTACGCGACCTCGGCGTCGCCGAAGAGATGATCGCCGAAGTCGCGGCCATCGCCGAGACCACCCGCCACGATGTGCTCAACCGCAGCATTTGATCCCGCCCCTTCTCCCACTTTGGAGCTTCTCCCCGATGATCCGAGTCGCGTCCCTCCTCGCCTTCGCGCTGGCCGTGCCCGCCTTCGCTCAAGAAGCCCCGCCGAAAGGCGAGATGCTGAACTTCGACTTCGCCGATAGCAAAATTTTCCCCGGCACGTCGCGCAACGTGAAGGTCTACGTACCGAAGCAGTACGACGGCAAAACGCCCGCCTGCCTGTGGGTCTGCCAAGACGGCGTGCAGTACAAGGCGCCGGAAGTCTTCGACAAACTGATCGCCGACAAGGATATGCCGATCACCATCGGCGTCTTCGTGACGCCGGGCATCGTGAAGGCCGCGGGCAAAGATGCACTGCCGCGCTTCAACCGCAGCTTGGAATACGACGGTCTCGGCGACGCCTACGCTCGCTTCCTCATCGAGGAACTGCTACCGGCCGTGGAGAAACGCAAAGCGACCGACGGCCGCGAGATCAAGCTGAGCAAGAACCCGGACGACCGCGCCATCGCCGGGGCCAGCAGCGGGGCCATCTGCGCGTTCACCGCGGCGTGGGAACGGCCCGATTCGTTCCGCCGGGTGTTCAGCGCCATCGGCACCTACGTCGGTCTGCGCGGGGGTAACAACTACCCGACGCTGATCCGCAAGTACGAACCCAAACCCCTGCGCGTGTTCCTGGAAGACGGCGAAGCCGACCTCAACATCTACGGCGGTGACTGGTGGATGGCCAACCAAGAGATGCAGCGCTCGCTCAAGTTCGCCGGCTACGAGCACGACTTCAAATGGGGCAAGGG
>JANOSQ010000243.1:0-3176 GCA_031415915.1 Fimbriiglobus sp.
ACGCATCGATCGGTGCGACTTTCGAGTCGTCCATGACTCCGTCCTCAGAAGATGGGTGACGGGTGAATTGCCCATCGTCTCATGCCGAGCTCGTTTCGGAAACCTCAATTGGGTAGGCTACCTCCTGCCGCTCGCCTAAGATGAATGCCCTGCCCGCGTCCGAGGCGAATCGATCCCCCGAATGCCCCACCCCGGCTACGATGAAGTCCACGATCCCGACGGGGCCATCCGGCCCCATTGGGAGGCGTTCCTGCGCACGATTCCCGACCTCCACGGGGATGAATTCGGCCGTCGCTGGCGCGATGCCCAGCACTTGATCCGCGAAAACGGCGTGACCTACAACGTCTACGGCGACCCGAACGGATTGCTCCGGCCGTGGCAGCTCGACCCGCTGCCAGTGATCATTCCCCAAGGCTAATCGGAGCACCTCGAGCGCGGGTTGATCCAACGGGCGACGCTGTTGGAATTGATCCTCGCCGATTTGTACGGCCCGCAGCGACTCTTGCTCGAAGGCCACCTCCCCCCCGAGTTGATCTTCCCGAACCCCGGCTTCCTGCGACCGTGCCACGGGATCGTGCCGCCGCAGCGGCGCTTCCTCCACATGTACGCCGCGAACCTCGGCCGTAGCGCCGACGGCGCGTGGCACGTCATCGGGGATCGCACCCAAGCGCCGTCCGGCGCCGGGTACGCCCTCGAGAATCGCATCGTCGTCTCGCGGACGTTGCCCGAGGCGTTCCAAGCTTGCCGCGTGCAGCGGATGGCGACCTTCTTCCAAACGCTCATTCACACGCTCCGCTCGATCGCCCCGCAGAATCGGGACAATCCCCGCGTCGTGCTGCTGACGCCCGGCCCGTTCAACGAGACGTACTTCGAGCACTCCTACCTCGCCCGGTACCTCGGATACACTTTGGCCGAAGGCGGCGACCTGACCGTGCGCGACAACCGCGTCTTCCTCAAGGTGCTCGGCGGCCTGCAACCGGTCGACGTGATCTTCCGCAGGCTCGACGACGACTTCTGCGATCCGCTCGAACTCCGCCCCGATTCGTTCCTCGGCGTACCGGGACTCGTCCATGCGGTGCGGTCGGGGAACGTGGCCGTGGCGAACGCGCTCGGCGCCGGACTGTTGGAAACTCCGGCGATGATGGCCTATCTGCCGGGCTTATGCCGGGCTTTGTTGGGCGAAGAATTGAAGCTCGCATCGGCGCGGACGTGGTGGTGCGGCGATCCCGCGGGGTTGGAATACGTGCTCGAACACGCCGGCGATCTCGCGATCAAATCCGCCTTCCCGGCGGCGCACATGGAGACGCAATTTCTCGACGAATGCACTGCAACCCAACGGGACGAGTTGCTCGCGAAGCTGCGGGCGAACCCGCGGGCCTACATCGGCCAAGAGCGCCTGTCGCTGTCGAGCGTGCCGGTGCTGAGCGCGACCGAACCGGCGCTGCGGAAGATGGTGCTCCGGGCGTACCTCGCCGCGGACGGGGACGGTTTCAGCATGATGCCCGGCGGACTGACCCGCGTGGGCAGCACGCCGCAATCGCAGGCGGTGTCGATGCAGCGCGGCGGCGGGAGCAAAGATACGTGGGTACTTTCCACCGGCCCCGTCAGTACGTTCAGCCTGCTGCCGCCCAGTGACCAGCCGCTGTCACTGACGCGGGCCGGGGGCGATCTGCCGAGCCGGGCCGCGGACAACTTGTACTGGCTCGGCCGTTACGCCGAGCGCGCCGAAAGCACCAGCCGGTTGATCCGCTGCGTGCTCACGCGGTTGGTCGAACGGCCCGAGGGGAGCGATCTCGGCGACCTCACTTCGCTGCTGCAAACGCTCCGGCTAGCGGCGACGCTGCCCCTGCACCGCTTCCCCGAACCGACCGCGGCCCCGGCGAGCGTGCCCATCAACCGCGAGTTGTTCGAACTCGTGTTCCAGCGGAATCGGCCCGGTAGCTTGGCGTCGGTGATCTTGGAATGGCACCGCGTGGCGGGCACGGTGCGGGATCGGATTTCCCTCGACATGTGGCGCGTCGTGAGTGCGGCCCACCGCTTCACGCAGGCGCGGCCGGACGACCGCACCCCCACCCCCGGCGATGCGCTCGACGTGCTCGACCGCACCATCATCAACCTCGCGGCGTTCGGCGGCTTGGCTTCCGAAAGCATGACCCGCGGGGAAGGTTGGCGCTTCCTCGACCTCGGCCGGAAGTTGGAGCGCGCCGTGTCGCTGCTCACTTTGATCCGCGTGACGGTGACGCGCTGCGCGGCGAACGAAAGCCAGATTCTCGATTCGCTGCTCGAAGTGGCGGACGCCCGCATGACCTACCGCCGGCGCTACATGGCGAACCTGCGCACGGAAGCGGTGCTGGACCTCGTGCTCTTCGACGAATCGAACCCGCGCTCGTTGGCGGCGCAGCTCGTCGCCCTGCGCGACAACGTCGAGCACCTGCCGCGGAACGGGGGATTGGCGGGCCGCAGCCCGGAAGAGCGACTCGCGCTCGCGGCGGTCACGGCCGTGCAATTGGCCGACTTGCCGGCGCTCGCCAAAGTCGCGGACGGATACCGGCCGGGGCTTCTGGCGTTGCTCGATCAGCTCATGAAGATCTTGCCGGAGTTCTCGGACGTGCTCACGCAGCAGTACCTCAGCCACCTGCAAACCTCGCGGCACCTGGCCCCTTCCCCATCGCCATCGGGTTCCCCGTGATCGGCTACCGCATCACCCACGTCACGGCGTACAGCTACACCGAACCGGTGTCGCTGTGCCAGAATGTCGCGCGGTTGATCCCGCGCGATTGCCCCACGCAGGTTTGCGAACGCTCGAGCCTGAGCATCGTGCCGGAACCGGCCGTGATGGATCAAACCCTCGATATCTTCGGCAATCCGGTCACCTACTTTTCGATCCAAGAGCCGCACCGGGCTTTGCGAATCGAAGCGACCCACGAAGTCGCGCTGACGGCGCGCTTCCTCCCCGACCCCGCCCGGACGATCGCTTGGGACGCCCTCGGCGACCATCTCCGCCAACGGCGCGGCGCCGAGACGCTGCTCGCGTCGCAGTTCTTGTTCGACTCGCGCTACGTTCAAGCGGCACCGGATTACGCCGAGTACGCCCGACTGTCCTTCCCGCCCGGCCGGGCGATCCTCGAAGCGAGCGCCGAGTTGACGCACCGCATCTTCACCGACTTCGCCTACGA
>JANOSQ010000244.1:0-5910 GCA_031415915.1 Fimbriiglobus sp.
TTGAGAACGGGAATAGCGTTGGGCATGGAGCGTTCCGAGTTACGGCAGCAAGTCGCCGACGAGGATCGAGGAATCGGGCGCGGCCAGCGGAGCGATGCGGTCGGCGGGGTTGAGCACCTGAACCGAGGCGTAGCGGAAGCCGTGCGGTGACTCGGCGTCGGCAATGGTATCGCGGTGAACGTGGACTTGCGATGCGTTCACATCAATGACCCAGTATTCGAGGATGCCAGCGGCTGCATAGAGGTGCGACTTGCCACCGAGATCGAACTTCAACGTTGTCACAGAAACCTCGGCCACGAGTAGCGCATTGCCGGGCTGACGGATCGTTCCTTCCCAAATATGCACATCGGGAGACACGACCGTGTTTTCATCGATCCCCATCCAACCCCGTTCTCGTACGTGACAATCTCGTGTCACACGATTCAGTGCGTTGCGAAGCGAATCGGCTACGAGACTGATACAGCAGGTGACCCTTGGCGGTGCGGGCGGCTTCATCAACAGCTCACCGTCTATGACATTGAGTGAACCATTGCTGAGGTGTGCCGATTCGAAACAGCGATACACTTCGCTCGCTGTCCAGACGAATCGCCAAGGCGCTTGTTCATTCATTGCTTTCAACTCAAAGCGGCAGCGGCGGGGGTACCGCCGCGAACAGCGGGGCGACTTCGGCGACCGCGTCCGCGGCCGTCCAGTTCGCCATGCCCGATTTCCAGAGCAGCGTCGCCTTGGTGATCTCGCCGCCGCGGATTTTCGCGCTCAGCGTGGCCAGGTCGAACGGGCCGGCTTGCAAACCGCCCAAGGCGGCGAAGTACGTCACTTGCAGCGGCAGCGGAGGCGCCATCGGTGTCGAGGTGACGGGGTTCGCGTGCGCCCCGCCGACCATCGCCCCGGCCATTTGATTGCCCAAGGCGATCCCGGCCCCGAAGCCGATCCCTGCCCCCGCCGCGCCGCCGGGGTTCTGCGCCGCGTCGCGGATCGCCTCGGCCGATTGGAACTTGGTGTACTGGTCGAGGTTGCCGAGGACGCTCATCGACGAGCGCTTGTCGAGGGCCGCTTCCACCTCCGGCGGTAGCGAGATGTTCTCGACGAGGAATTGCGTGAGGCCCAAACCCATGCCGGCGAGGTCGGGGGCGATTTTCTCCATCGCCAGTTTGCTGAGCCGGTCGTAGTTGCCGACCATGTCGAGCAACGGCAGTTGCAAGCGCGGCACGGAATCGATGAACCGCGAGACGATGGTGTTGCGGAGTTGGCCGGTGATTTCGTAGGCTTCGAAGCTCGGGTCGGTCGAAACCAGTTCCTTGACGAAGGTGCCCGGATCGATCACGCGGAAGGCATAGGTGCCGAACGCCCGCACGCGGACGGGGCCGAACTCCGGGTCGCGCATCATCACCGGGTTCTGCGTGCCCCACTTTTGATCCGTCCATTGGCGGGTCGAGATGAAGTAGACCTCGCACTTGAACGGCGACTCGAACCCGTACTTCCAGCCGAGGATCTTGGAGAGGATCGGCATGTTGTTGGTGTCGAGCGTGTGGAAGCCCGGCTCCATCACATCGGCGAGTTGGCCTTCCTTCACGAACACCGCGGCCTGCCCCTCGCGGACGATGAGCTTGGCCCCGTTCTTGATTTCGTTGTCGCCGCGCGGGAAGCGGTGGGCGAGGATTTCGTTCTGCGACGGTTCCGTCCACTCGATGATGTCGATGAACTCGCGCGTGAGTTTGTCCCAGAGACCCATGGATCGACCCTCGAAAAGTGTACGGGAGCGCCGCGGGGGTATTGTGGTGCGGAGGGGCACCCTACGGCAATCGGAAAACCCGCGCGATGCAAGGGATTCGCCGCGGAAACGCCGGGATTGCGACCGGTGGGTGCAATCTCCGACAACGCGCAAAGAAAACGGCGACCCCCGCGGGTCGCCGTTTGTCGATTCAATTCCCGCATTCGCCTCAGGCGATGAGGTCCTTGATCGCGGCTGCTTTGTCGCCCGCGATGGCGGTCGGGCGGCCGAGGTTATCGCGGATCTGCGTGTCCGGGGCCAAGCCGAGGCCGGCGTACAGGGTGCCGTAGAGGTCGCCGATCTTGGCGGGGTTATCCGTCACGTCGGTGCCGTCTTTGTTGGTCGCCCCGTAGGCGATGCCGCCCTTGATGTTGCCGCCGCCGACAACGACCGACCAAGCGCGGGGGAAGTGATCCCGCCCGCCGTTTTGGTTGATCTTCGGCGTGCGGCCGAAGTCGCCCATCCAGACGATGACGGTGTCCTTCAGTTTACCCGAAGCGGCGAGGTCTTCGACCAGCGAACCCATGCCCTTGTCGAGCGTCGGCAGGGCACGGGTGGCGAGGGCGTTGAAGATGCCCGCGTGCATGTCCCAACCGCCGAGGTTCACTTCGACGCAGCCGACGCCGGCTTCGACGAGCTTCTTGGCGAGGAGACAACCCTTGCCGAAGTTGTTGTTGCCGTAGCGGTCGATCGCGGCTTTGTCCTTGGTCGCGTCGATGCTGAAGACTTCCTTGCGGCTGGAAACCACGAGGTCGAGGGCCTTCTTGTAGACGTCTTTGTGAGCTTGGACGGAATCCGCGGCGACGCCGGTCTTGAGGCCCATGCCCGGCTTGGTGGTGCTGGTGCCTTCGAGCGTTTCGAACAGCACGGCCCGGCGCGGCATGGTCTTGACGTCTTGCGGCGGTTCGACGTTCTCGGGCGGGGCGCCCGGGTTGCGGACGTCGAAGCTGGCGTACTTCATGCCGAGGAAGCCGGGGCCGACGCGGCCACCGCCGACCGAAATGAAGAGCGGGAGATCCATGTTCTTCATGGCTTCCACGTCTTGGGCGTACTGGTAGCTCAGGACGGAGCCGACGTGCGGGAACTCGCTCAGCGGGTTGGGCACCCGGCCGGTGTTCATCAAGAACGTACCGCGGTTGTGGTCCCCTTCGCTGGTCGTGAGCGAGCGGATGATCGACAGGTTCTTGAACTGCTTGCCGACGGTCGGCAGGTGTTCGGAAATTTGCACGCCCGAGGCTGCGGTGGACTTCGGCTTGTGTTCGCCGCCGTTGACGCTGTCCGGCTTCATGTCCCAGAGATCGATCGTGGCCGGGCCGCCGCCCATCCAGAGGATGATGAGGCTCTTGTTCTTCTTCTTCATCTCGGCGGCTTGGGCCGAGATGTTCGACAGGAACGACATGCCCGGGGCGACGACCGCGGCGGCACCGGCGGTGTGTTTCAGGAAGTGGCGGCGATCCATGGACAGATCCTCGGGTGTTGGCTGGGATGGTTCAGCCGTGTTGGAAAAGCTTATTGTGTCAGTGTTTGCGTCGCGATGGTCGGTGGGCTAACGGTGGGCTCACAAACTGTACGCCGCAATTGTACCTTTCGGACGCCTTCCAAGCACGCGCGTTCCCGATTTTCGAGAAAGTGATCCGGAATTACGACCTCACTCTGCTTTGATCCGCACCCGGCGGATTTCGATCGAAAGTGTCGAACAAGAATTTCAGCGCAGAGAAAGAAGAGCTCGCAGAGAATGCAATGGAATCACTCGAATTCCATTTTCGCTCTGCGATCTCTTCTTTCTCTGCGGTGAAAAATCCACACCCAGACTACGCCACCGCCAGCAGCGGTTCCTCGGCGAACTGTCCGGCCGACTGCACGAAGCACTCGAAAATCTGCCGATCCAACGCCGAGGCCGTGTCGCACTCGGGGTGCCATTGCAGGCCGATGCAGAACCATTCGTCGTCGGTCGTTTCGATGGCTTCGATCACACCGTCGGCCGATTTCGCCGCGATGCGCAATTGCTTACCCATTTGGTTGATGGCTTGGTGGTGGGTGCTGTTCACCCGCAATTCCGGGGCGCCGAAGATGTCTTCGAGCGTCGTCCGCGGCACGACCGTCACCATGTGCCGGTGCGGGCCACCCGACGGATCGAAGTGCGGCAGGGCCTTCGGATTGTCGGCCGGGAGGTGGAGGTGCAGCGTGCCGCCCATGTAGACGTTGAGCAGCTGCATCCCGGCGCCGATGGCGAGCAGCGGCAGCTTCCGTTCGACGACTTGGTTGAGCACGAAGCGGTCGCAATCTTCCCGGCGGGCCGCCATCGGCTGCACGGCGTTGGTGATCTGCATGCCGTTGCGGCGTGGATCGAGGTCGAGGCCGCCGGTCATCACGACGCCGGAGAGCAGGTCGAGGATCGTTTCGATCTCGGCGTAGTTCTCTTTGTTGAAAGGCGGAATCAGAATCGGGAGGCCGCCGGCGCTGAGGACGGCTTCGAAGTAGGCCGCGTTCAGCTTGCTGAAGGCCGGGCCGTTCTTGGGCGCGTAATAATCGGTGTTGATGCCGATGAGCGGACGGGGCGGCGGGGCGGGGAGCGAACGTGCGGCCATCTGGGAAAACCCTCCGTGGTGCCGAGTCAGTGGGGCGTCCTGCCCCGGTCTTCGAGTCGAGTGAGTAGTGTAGCGGTTCGCAAAGTTCAGTTGCAAGCCGAAGTTTTTGAGGGGGATCGATTCTCGGTATTACCCCGCAGGGGTTAGATACCTCAACCCAGGGTCGCCCGCTGCGGGCGCGCGACGAGCCGGACGCGTCAGCGACGGACCAATCCCCTTTCGGAAAGCTGAAATCCTCGCCGTCCGTCGCTCACGCGTCCGGCTCGTCGTGCGCACCCTGAGTGAGCGGTGAATCCAGTTGGAGTTGCGCCCATGGTGCCCAAGGTGCGTCCGCAGCGGGCGACCCTGGGCTGAGGTATCTAACCCCTGCGGGGTAAAAACCAAGAGGCTTCGGCCTACACTATCACCATGATCTCCATCTCCATCAAAAACCAGCAGGAGCTGGTCGAGCTCGACTTCGCCTCCCTGAAGCTGGCGGCGAAGACCGTCCTCGAAGGTGAGGGGGTGCCGTCGGCGAAGGTGACGTTCGCCTTCTTCGACGACGCCACCATCCACGCGATGAACAAGCGGCACCTCAACCACGACGAGCCGACCGACGTGCTGACCTTCCCCTACAGCATCCGCGGGGCGGCGAAGCTCGAAGGGGACGTGGCCATCGGCGCCGGCGTGGGCAAAGCCTCGGCCGAGGAACGCGGGCATTCGGTGAATCACGAACTCTGCCTGTACGTCATCCACGCTTGCCTGCACCTCTGCGGCTACAACGACAAACGCGACGGCGACACCGCCGAGATGCGGGCGAAGGAGCGTTTCTACCTCGCCAAGCTCGATCTCCCCGACATCGCCGGAGAATGACCATCCGCCAGATTTCCGTCCGCGATGTCAACGAGATGCTGAAGTCCGGCACGCCGGTGTTGCTGCTGGATGTGCGGGAACCGGAAGAGCACGCTTATTGCCACCTGCCGGGCAGTGTGCTGATGCCGCTCGGGGAGTTGCCGACGCGCTGGGATGAGTTGGAGGTGGCCGACGGGACGCCGGTCGTGGTCTACTGCCACCACGGCGTCCGCAGCCTCCGCGGAGCCGGGTTCTTAGAGCATGTCGGAATCAAGAATGTAGCGTCGATGGCCGGGGGAATCGAGGAGTGGAGCTTGACGGTCGACGCGGCCGTGCCCCGGTATTGAGGTGGTTTTGCACGTTCGCGAGAACTGCATGATTGGAGTGTTCAAGCGAATTGTTAGCCGGATGCGCCAGCCACGGCCACGAACGGGTTGCTCGAAAACATGGGCAAACTGAGTCATCCCAATCATAGCCATCGCTGTCCGCACTCACCGTCAGGTATGTATGTAAGCTACTGCCTGCGATCCCTCCGAGATCAAATCGCAAAATCCCGGTCTTCTTCGCGCGGACACTCGTGCTGCGTCACATTGATGTTTTGGGGTCAGAGCCGGTCGCGGTTTCGACGGTGGGCTAGGAAAACTGGCGAAAGCGGGCGGCGCGGAAATAAAACAACCCCAAAAACATGTGTGTCCGAGGACACGGGGGTTGACGGAGTTT
>JANOSQ010000245.1:0-1615 GCA_031415915.1 Fimbriiglobus sp.
TGCTGTGGCCACACAGCAGCCGGCCGATCCGGCAACACTTGCCAAATTGAACATGCTGGCCGAGTCCGGCTCCCCCGCCATTCACACTGCCGTACAGCGCACACTCTCGATGCTCGTGATCTCTCCGTCCAAACCGCGTGAGATGAATCTGACCGAATGGGGCACGGTCTCACGCGACGGTCTCCGCACTCAACTCGTCCTGCTGACCGATACGAAAGCGGTTGGCCAGCCGCTCTTGATCGGTCTGCGCGTGAAAAACGACGGCACCGAACGGCGCTCTGTCGCCGAAAATCAAGCCTACGATGGTCGATCGCTGGAAGTGATCGGCCCGGACGGCAAGCCCGTCGAATCTCTGATCGGTGATCGGCAAATTCACGAGTTGGCCGAGTTCATCGAACCGGGCGAAACCCTGGAGTTGGCCGACTTGGATCCGCGCGTCAGTCACGGATTGTCGATACCGGGAAGCTACACGATCCGCTTTGTCGGCGATGACTCCAAGCCGCCCCAGCTCATCGCACCGCAGACCACTCGCCTGCCCAAATCCAACGCACTCTCCATCAAGCTGACCACAGCCCCCCATGCGCCAGTCCAGAAGCCCCGCGCCAAACAACAGCCCCCGCCCGACGGCAACAGCGATGCAAGCAACAACGACAAGCCGAAATCCTACGTCGCCAACTTGCCCGATGGTCGCAGCGTCGAGTTCGTCGGGATCACGAAGAACACGGCTCCGGCGAAGGAGGGGTGGAGGCCGGATGGGTTGCCGATGGGGGATGTCGGGTACTGGCGTGCGACGACCTACATCAGTGGCAACACGACGGGGAGCTTCATCGAGAACGGTGAGCATCCCGAACCGAATGCCGGGGCGATCGACTTGATGTTTCGATTTCGCGGGCTGAAGGCTCAGCCTTCGTTGTCGTTTGAGCTGGCGGCCAACGGTGGCAGCTACTCCCACTGGCCCGTGAAAGACCCGTATGAATTGCGTGTCGCAGCACAACGACGCGGCCCGTCAGCACCGGGCAACAAGTGGTCGATCCCCGATGGCGAGATGCGAGTCGGTGTGACCGACGAACCGTGGGGGCGATACGTGAAGATCAGCCCGGAAGGCAAAACGCTCGATCCGATTCAGCCGGACGAGCGGTATGCCTCCACCTACGGGCTGATCGAAGTTGTCGGCACTCGGCCGCACGATCGCGCGCCAACCGGCAACACCGTCGTGCTGCGCAGGCCGATTACCGACGCTGACTCCCCAGCGAACAACGAAGGTTCCCCCGACCTGCTCCATCGTTACGCCTTCGAGTTCCGCGCGATCGACACCGAAGGGAAAAGCCATTGGGCCGACTCATGGAGTACCAGCTCAATTCCCAACACGAAGTTGAAGGAGTCGCAGTACGGCCTGATGCAACCGCTGCCCGAAGGCGCGACGCTGTCGCACTACGAATTCCGCCTGCGACCGTATCGGCATTGGGTGACGTTCGAGAACGTGTCGCTCGAACCGGGCAAGACCTCCGACGTGAAGGTGAAGGTCGAGTCGATCGCATCAAGTCCTCCGGACGATGCACGAGTCGAGCCCGCTCCCCACGTCGAAATCACCGGCGATTTCCCGGAGGCTCGCGCT
>JANOSQ010000246.1:0-10319 GCA_031415915.1 Fimbriiglobus sp.
TGTCCAAATTGGGATCGGCCCCTTTTGCGAGGAGCCATTCGGTCATGGCCAAGCTTTTAGCGGGGTTTGCGCCTTCAGTGCGAATCCCAGAAATTGAATGTGAGAGTGGCGTACTTACTCCCGGCATTCTTTGCGCGTTGATATCGCATCCGCGAGCAATGAAATACTCGGCCACTTCGATTTGTCCATACCAGGCAGCGTCGTGGAGTTTCGTGTCACCCGATTTATCGACTAGGGGGTGATCGGGGTATTTTAGCAGCAGGCGCTTGATCAACTCCAAGTTGCCATTTGCAACTGCGCCATAGAAACGGATGCGATCTGTTTTGTTCATGTTAATTACCAGAAGACTCCATCTCTTTCTAAAGTTCTCGCCATTTTATTCAGTGCATCGATTAATTCAGCTTTTGAACCGTTCGTCTTGTGCAGAGGGAAAGAAAAGGGGACAGGCATGTTTACTCTGTCTCTGACGGCTCCGCTCGCTCTTTCGGATGGTCGGCACCACGGATTCCACTTTGGGACTACGCTAAGGTCACGGGTCTATGATAAACATGCCCGACGGATTGAGGCAGTGGCTCAATCCGGCCTGCGGCCATGTCTGTCCAGCGCGGAGGGTCGCCGTAAGTCCTAGGGGGGCTTGGTCTGTCCAGAAAAGTTCGGTCTGTCCAGCTTTTTTTCGGTCTGTCCAGAGGGGGGTGTGGGGTATCGCGCTGGACAGACATGTCGAGGTTGTGCCATCGGAATTTGGAACAGGCCAGTCACACGGCTCCCTTGGTTCCCACTCGTCCAAAACCGATTCGTCCAAGGGTGGCCCGGTGCCCGCCCATCCGTCATTGCGGCGCTTGCCGATCATCGATTATTCTATCGATGACGGCTCGGTTTTGCCGGCCAACCCGCGCATCCGCAGCAGAACCTCGTCGCCGAACTGGGCCTTCGACTTCGCCCGCGCGATCGCATCCTTGTCCTCGATCACGAACGTCGGCCGACCGCGACAACAGCTGCACCATCGTCTACCCCGGTTACCACAAGAACGGGACGCTGTAGGCCGAAGATGGGAAGTACCACGAACTCCCCGCGGATGCGGTGGACGAACGCACGGCGGTGCAACTTCGGACGGGAAGCTCGGCGGATTCGAAGTTCGTCAGTCGGCGGTCGACGTCTCGCGCGGTTGACCCGGAAAGGCCATCCGGAATCGGCTTCCGCCCCCGTCTGAACTCGTCCAGAAAATTTGGCCGCCCATCGCGGCCACGATCCGCGCGGTGATCGCCAGACCGAGACCCACGCCGGTTTTGCCGGTCGTCCGCGCGCTCTCCGTGCGAAAGAAGGGTTCGAAAATGTGGGGCCGATCCGCCTCCGCGATGCCGCAACCGCGGTCTTCCACTTCGAGCGAGACGGCGCCGTCGCGCGGAGTTACGCGGACATCCACAACCGACCCCGGCGGGCCGAATTTCAACGCGTTCTCGAGCAGGTTTCCGAGGGCTTGCCCCAGTAGCACCGGATGGACTTCGACCGGGGGGATGACGGAAGTGGGCGGGTGCAGGAGAATATCCCGGTAGCGGGTGTGCGCGCCCCACGACTCGCTCAAATAATCGGGCAGCCAAGTCCGCAGGTCGATCCGTTTCAGTTCCGGCCGGCGGGCATCCGCGTCGGCGCGTGCCAAGAACAGCAGACTCTCCACGATCTCGTGCATTCGCACGGCTTGCGCCCCTATCGTCGCCAAGGCGCTCCGATAGGCGTCCGGATCGCGATCACGGCGCAGGGCCACGTCGATCTGACCGCGCAGCGCGGTCAGCGGCGTGCGCAACTGGTGCGATGCTTCGGCGGTAAACCGCTCCTGGCGCTCGAAAGAATCTTGGAACCGGGCGAGCAGCCCGTTGAATGCGAGGGCGAGATCGCGCAGTTCGTCTTGCGCCGTCGGCACCGGCAATCGTTCGCCGAGATTTTCCGGCGTGATCGACCTGGCCTCCACGGCCATCGTCGCCACGGGGTGCAGCGCCCGCCGGCAGATCCACCGCGCCGCGCCGGCGGCGGACAACCAGACCGACAGTGTGACCACGAACAGGCTCCAAGCCAATGTTCGCAAGGTCCGTTGCACCGGTTCCGTCGGCAATGCCGCCACGAACGTCAGCGACGTGTATCGATTCGGTTCCAGAGTGGGTGGCAGCATCTCTTCGTCGGGGTGGTGGATCGATTGACGAACGACGAACCATTCTTGCCGGGACAAATCCGTGACGATCCCGTGCGCCCCGGGAATCGGCCTCTCGCCGAAGATCGAAAGCAGCAGACCTCCCCCGCCGTCCAAGCGCTCCCCGTGCGGGCCGAAGACGGCCCAGTAAGGCGAATCGATATCTCGGGACAGCGAGGGCTTCGCCAATTTCGGTTCCCACTCCACGCCTTCGGGATCGATCTCGGCGCGGGCCATCACGGTGTCGAGTATGCCCGAAGTGCGGTCGTGCAACTCCGCGTGCAAGTGGCGGTGCGCCAGCAGGTAAAGCGCGCCGGAAAACGCGATCAGCACAACGGCGAGGGTGCCGAGGTAGAAAGCCGTCAATCGCGTCGTGAGGGTCATCGCTCAAATCCCCCCGCGTTCGGTTCCCAGATGTATCCCCGCCCGCGCACGGTTTGAATCCGCCGCGGGCCGTGGACTTCGAGCTTGCGGCGCAACTCGACGATGTGGACTTCGAGCGTGTTCGAGACACCGTCGTAACGCTCGTCCCAGACGTGCTCGTAAATACGGGTGCGCGTGAGGAGTTCGCCGGGGTGCCGGAGGAAAAAAACTAACAGGGCGTGTTCCTTCGCCGTGAGGTCGAGCCGGTGGCCGCCGCGCTCGGCCCGGTGCGTGGCCAAATTCACGACGACATCGCCTTGGGTGAGCAGGGGGGTCGCGCGGCCGTCGCGGCGCCGGACCAAGGAGCGGACGCGGGCCAAGAGTTCTTCGAATGCGAACGGTTTGCACAGGTAGTCGTCCGCCCCGGCGTCGAGCCCGCGCACGCGATCGGAAACGGAATCGCGCGCCGTCAGGAACAGCACGGGGGTCTCGAGTCCGGCCGTGCGATGGCGGTGCAGCAGGGTCAACCCGTCCATGCCGGGGAGCCACCAATCGAGGAGGATGATATCCCAATCCCCGGTCTTCAAACGGTGATCGCCGTCGATCCCGTCCGCGGCGTGCTCGACCGTGAAGCCCTCTTCCCGCAGGCCGCGCAGGAGGAAATCGGCAATGGCCGATTCATCTTCGATGAGGAGAATGCGAATCGCCATCGCTTGATCCGCACGGGTTAGGGGCGCTCGGCAGGGACGATCTTCAAGAGGAGCATTTTATCGCCCAGTTGATCCACCCCTTCCCAGGGGTAGCTCACCTCGTCGAGAATCACCTCGGTCGCCGTCTTCGCCAACTGCGGCAAGTAGCGGCGGCGGACGATCACCCAGCGGATTTGTCCGGTGGCCGCAGCGGTGTGGAAGGCTTCCGAATCCTCGAAATCGGGCAAAGGATTGGGACGAGCCAATTGAAAGACGACATCGCGGGCGCGGTAGAGAGCGAGTTTCCCCGGTTCGGCCGCGATGACTCGGTCCACTTCGGTCACGAAGCCCTTTCGGGTTCGATAGTCGCCCATCCCCGGGTAAGCCACGAGCAGTCCGAAACCCAAACCCGCAACCGCGACCGCGAGAGTGGCGAAGGCCCGCCGAGACGGGTGCCGGAAAGCCCAGGCGACGAGGGCGATGGCGGCCAGCCAGCCGATGGCGAACCACGACCGAGCGGGCAGAGGCGGCAATCGATCGTGGGGCGGAGGTAGAATTTCGGAGGGAGGGATCAAGAGAATTCCCGCGCCCGCGACGCCCAGTGCCACGATAGCATAGGCCGCATTCAACAGCCGACGCGCGGTCGGTCGGAGCGATTCCACAGGCGTGTTCACCATCCGCGCCACGAGCAGCGCTACAGCCGGGAGAACCGGCAGCAAGTAATAGCTGCGCCTCGACGCCGAGAGGGTGAATACGACGAAGATCGCCCAGAAATACGACTTCGCCAAGCGGTCCAAATCGGTGGCGTTGCGGCGGGGCCACAGCGATGCGGGGAGGAACAGCCCCCAAGGCGCCGCGAGCACGAAGAGCACCGGGATATAGAGGTAGACCGGCCCCGTGTGGTTGTGCGGTTGAAAGAAGCGTTGCACGTTTTCGCGGTAGACCAATCCGAGGCCCTGTTCCAACCCCGAGTTCGAACCGGAAAGGAGGAACGGTAGCAGGAACGCGGCCAGTCCCAACGCGACGGCCAAAGGAGTCCAGCGATTGAAGAACCAACGGTTCTGAGCGGCGAAGTGCGAAGCCTTCGAAGTTTCCGTGCGCGGTTCGGTCAGCGCCGTCCAGAATCCGTATGCCCCCAATACGGCGATGGGCAGCGCGAACCCGAGCAAGCCTTTGGTCAACGAGGTCAGGCCCATGATGAGCCAGAGGCCGACGACCCAAGCCCCGGATCTCCGTTCCCGGCAATACGCGAACAGCGTCACGGCGGCGAGCGTGCCGGCGACGGTCTCGATGTCGGCCGTGGCCCGGCGGGCGTAAAAGGCGAAACTGAAACAGGTCGCGGCGACCGCACCCGACCACAACGCGGTACGGGCGTCGTAGAGCCGCCATCCCAAGAGCATGACGCACAGGATACCGAGCCAACCGGCGACGGCGGCGGGCAATCGGGCCGCGGTCGCATCGACGCCACCCGTCAGTTGCGACGCCGCGACGATGAGCCAATACGAGCCGAGAGGCTTGTCGTAGTAGCTCTTCCCGTTGAGCGTCGGATGGAAGTAGTCGCCGGTCAGGGCCATCTCGCGGGCCACTTCGGCGAATCGCATCTCCTCGGACACGACATCGCGGTCATCGAGGCGAACCCCGAAAAGCAGTGCCGAGACGGTGAGAATGCCGATTGCGGAGAGCCGGTATCGGTTGAGAACGAGGTGGTCGGGAAGTCTGGGCATGAGCGGGAACTTCGGGGACGCTCGAAAGGGGGGACGGGCCGAAGGAGCTTCGGCCCGTCGATTTCAGGTTACTTCTTGTCTTTCTTGTCTTCCTTCTTGTCCTTCTTGTCTTCCTTTTTCTCTTCTTTCTTTTCTTCGGTCTTCAGGATCTTGCCTTCGGGCGAGATTTCGACTTCGAACATCTTCTTGTCGGCGGTTTCGAGGAGCACTTCGTAATACGCGAGCACTTCTTTGCCGTCCACGATCTTGGTCATCTCTTCGTAGACCTTGCCGGTCGACTTCGGAAACTTCTCCGCGACGGCATCGGCCACGACTTTCGGCAGGTCCTTGGCGGCGATGGTTTTCTCGATCAGCGTGATTGTGCCGTCCGCGCTGAACATCACGTCGTACTTGGCCTCGCCGTCCTTGAGCGTGATTTCGTACTCGACCTTGTCGCCTTCGGTTTCCTTGGCGGCTTCGACCAACTCGGCCTTGGGGAAGCGCTTCTTCACGGTCTCCAAGACGGCCTTGGGCAACTTGTCCAGGGCGATTTTTTCTTCGTCGGCTCGAACTCCGCTGACGGAGCAGGCCAGCGCCGCGCAAAGGGCCATCGTCAGCATTGCACGCATTCGAAACTCCTTGGGATACCCGTGAGCTGCCGGGACGAGGATGCCCCGAAACGGCTTGTTTTACACCGGGAGTCTATGCGAAGTGCTTGAGCGAATGGTGAAGTCCGGATAAATTCGAGTTTATCGGGTGTGGCAAATTTATCTGGCAATCCGTTTTCCAACCTTTCAGGCCGAAAAACTGCCGCCAGGGGCTGCCAGAACAATTTGTCAGACCAGAGTTTATCTCCGATGCGACTCACGGATGCCCTCGGGGAGGCGTCCATAGAATAGCGGTCATTGTCCGGTTCGCCGCATCATCGCTACCGAGTATCCCAAATGCTCCCCCGCCTATTGCTCCTCTTCGCGGCGTCGTTCCTCAACGGGACGGTATTCGCCGCCGACTCCAAGGACCTTGCGGCTTTGTTCCCCGCGGGCACGCTCGCTTATGCCGAAGTCGGCCAGCCGGGCGCAGCGGCCGATAGCATCGCCGCATTCACGAAGGGCACGCTCCTCGCGGACAGCTTGGGATTCAGCCACGACCGCCGCGATAAATTGCGCCCGCCCGCACCGCTGTACGGGCTGAAAAAAGCGGGCGAATCGAGCTTATTCACCTCCCCCGAGATGCTCGCGGAGTTCAAACGCTTCCGCGGGATCGCCGCAGCCCTCACCGGGTTCGATCCGAAAACGGGCCGGCCTTCGCTGGCCATCGCCATCGTCTTGGGGGAGAGCAACATGGCGGGGCTGTTGGCTCGGCAATACCTGCTGACGGCCGAGAACATCCGCCGCGTTGGGAAAGTCGATGGAGTGGCGGTCTACCAGAACCGCGGCTTGACCGGGGCCTTGGCCGATGAGGTTGGAAAAGTGGAACCCAACAGCGACCCGGCTCCTGCTCAAGGGTCGGGCGAGTTCACCTATTTGTACGCGCCGGGGTTGTTCGTGATCGGCTCGAGTGTCGAGGCGGTGGGCGACGTTTACCGACGCTTCGCGGGAACGGAGAAGTCGGCGAACTTTGCCGCGTCCCCCCAGTTGAAATCGCAGACCGAAGCGAGGAAGAAACCGGGCGTGTTCTTCTGCGCGGATTTGACCGCGATCGACAGTCAACTGATCGCGGCAAAGAAGTTGTCGAAGGCCGAGTGGTTGAAATCGCCGGTCGTTTCGCACCTAAGTTTCTTGCTCGATCCGCATCAAATCGAAGCATTCGCGGGGTCGCTGCAACTGCAACCGGATGGTTGGGCATTTTCGGCGACTGCCGAAGTGAAGGTCGGCGGCACCTGCCCACTCTTCGGATTGTTGAACGGCGGCGAGGCGACTCTCGCCGATGCGGACGCATTCCCCGCCGCAATCCGCTTGGCGCTTCCCGCCAAAGAAAAGCGGGCGAAGGTGATCCTCGACGCGGCCGACGCCATCGCGCGAGCGCTGGGAGAAGCCGGCGGGTTGCCGAGCGAACTGGTCGCCGAGGCGGAGAAGAAAGGATTCAACCTCGCAGGCGACTGGTTGCCGCTCGTCCGTTCGGCCGCAGTATTCAATTCCGAAGTCGCCGGGCAGAACGCGAAGCCCGCGTCTGCGGTCTGGGTGCTCGGCTTCGAAGACGACGTCGCCGCGAAGGCGTGGCTCGGAATCGTGCCGCGCATTTCGCAGTTACTGTCGGGCGCGGAGAAGCTCCCCGATCCGGCGAGCGAGACGATTCAAAACGTCAAAGTGTGGGGTTTGGTTCACGACGGGACTGCGTACCATTACGCGGTTGCCGGGACGAGGTTGATCTTGGGAAATGATCGCGACGTCGTGGCCGCGACCGCGAACGCCCCGGCGACACTTGGGGCGAAAGCAAAGGGGGCACCGGCGTTGCTGTTGCGCTTGCCGTTCGCGGGAGCGTGGGAGGGCGAACGGCATTGGTACAAACACAGCCGCCCGTTTCCGGTGGACGCCAACGCGAAGGGAACCATTGCAAAAGATTGGAGCCAAGCCCTCGCGGCGATGCCCCCGCTCATGTTTCAAGCCAAAGGATCGGGGCAAACCCTGACGATGCGGTTCGCCCAGCAGGGCTTGAAAAAGCCGTTGGCGAAGTGGCTCGAACTCCTTTGGCAAAATATCGAACAGGCCCCGGAGCACGATCATAACGGTCGCATCCACGGCGGCATCCTGCAACTCGATGATGTCAACCAATTCCGGGGTCGCTTCCGATAACGATTGCACTCCGGCCCGCTTTCGCGTATGATCCCAATATGGTGATCGCGCTCCGGCTTACGAACCTTGCAATCCTCGGGCTTATCCCGAGCGTTCCCGAGTTCCACGCCTGATTGCGGTTGCGACCGAATCGATGCAGGCCCCGGAACTCGGCAGAGTCCCGGGGCTTTTTTCGTTCCCCTTTCGAGTGCTCCCATGGCCGCGACCGACCCGAACCGCGTCATCGTCTTCGACACCACCCTGCGCGACGGCGAGCAAAGCCCCGGTTGCAGCATGACGCTCCCCGAAAAGCTCGAGATGGCCCACGCCCTCAAGAACCTCGGCGTCGACGTCATCGAAGCCGGGTTTCCAATCGCATCGCCGGGGGACTTCGAGAGCGTCGCCGAGATCGCCCGGCAGGTCCACGGGCCCATCATCTGCGGGCTGGCGCGCTGCAATCCCGCCGACATCGACCGGGCCGCCGACGCGGTGAAGCACTCGCCAAAACCGCGCATCCACCTCTTCTTGGCGACGAGTGCGATCCACCGCGAGTTCAAATTGAAGATGTCCCGCGAGGACATCCTGACCCGAACCGTGGAGAGCGTGAAGCGCGCCCGCGACTTCTGCGCCGATGTGGAATTCAGCCCCGAGGACGCCGCGCGGACCGAACTCGACTTCCTGGCGGAGGTCGTCGAACGCGCGGTGGAAGCGGGGGCGACGACGCTCAACATTCCGGACACCGTCGGCTACGCGGTGCCGGCGCACTACGCCGCCATTATCCGACACCTGAAGAACACCGTGCGCGGCATCGACAAGTGCGTGCTGAGCGTCCACTGCCACAACGACCTTGGCATGGCCGTAGCCAACAGCCTCGCGGCCCTCGGTGAAGGGGCCAGGCAAGTCGAATGCACCATCAACGGCATAGGCGAACGCGCGGGCAACACGGCCCTCGAAGAGATTGTCATGGCGTTGAAGACGCGCCAAGATTACTACGGCCTGACCACCGGCATCGAAACCAAGTTCCTCGGCCCCGTGAGCCGGAAACTGTCGAACGTCACCGGCATGCAGGTTCAGCGGAACAAAGCCATCGTCGGCCGCAACGCCTTCGCCCACGAAGCGGGCATCCACCAAGACGGGATGCTGAAGAACCCGAGCACCTACGAAATCATGCGGCCCGAGGATGTCGGCATCTCGAAGACCGAACTCGTTCTGGGCAAGCACAGTGGCCGGGCGGCGCTGCGCGAACGGGTCGCGCACTTGGGTTACACCCTCGCCGACGAGCAGTTGAACGCGGTGTTCGCCGACTTCAAGAAACTGGCCGACCAAAAAAAGGAAGTCTTCGACGCGGATATCGAAGCGCTGATCGAAACGCAAATGCAGGCAACCGCGGGCGGGAAACTCTGGTCGCTCGTCGGGTTCACCAGCACGGCGGGCACCGGTTCGCAAACGTCGGCCGCCGTGAGCCTGCGGCACCGCGACGACCCGGCCGGCGTCGTCCGACGTGATGCCGCGCCGGGCAACGGCCCGATCGACGCACTCTTCAAAGCGATTGCCCGCGTCACCGGCGTGACGGCGAAGGTGATCGACTACCGCGTCCGCGCCGTGACCCAAGACATGGACGCGCTGGGCGAGGCGCATGTGGAAGTCGAGTACCTCGGCAAGCGCTCGAGCGCCCGCGCCGTGAGTTTGGACGTCATCGAAGCGAGCGCTTTGGCCTACCTCGAAGTGATGAACCGTCTGCTCCAGCAGCAACTGCGCGATCGGCTGAAACCGACCGACGATGTGCCGACCAACGTGGTGCCGGTGGTGTAAACCGAACGGAACCGAGGGCCGGGATCATGCTCCGCACGAAGACGCAGTTCGAGTTCGACACCGCGCAGGATCTCCTCGATTGGAGCCGGCGACTGGGGGTTCCCCCGTACCGGGTCCTGCTGGATCCGCCGCCGGGCACCGCCCGAGTGCGGGACGTGATCCGCCACGTCGACGGGGACAACAAACGCTTGGTCGAACTCGTCGAAGGCACACTCGTGGAGAAAGCGATGGGCGTCGAATCCGCATTCTTGGCGACTCTGATCGCTCGGTGGTTGGGCAACTACATGGAAGAAATGGGCGACACCGGGATGATTCTCGGCGCCGATGGGATGCTGCGAATCATGCCCAAACTGGTTCGCGCCCCCGATGTCTCTTACACCCCGTGGGATAAAGTCGGGAGCCGGAAGGTGCCGACGAAGTCGGTGCCGCACCTTGTGCCCGATCTCGCCATCGAGGTCTACAGCCCCGACAATCGCCGCGGTGAAATGCAACGGAAACTCGCCGAGTACCGCTCCATCGGCATCGCGGAGATTTGGATGGTCTACCCCAAAACGCGTTCGATCCGGGTCTACCTACCCGGCGTCCCCTCGGCCCGGTATGTCTTCGGCGACGTCATCGCCAGCGCCGTGCTGCCGGGGTTTCAATTTTCGCTGGCCAAGTTGTTCGAGAAACTCGACGACGCGCCCGAAACGCCAAAGCCCAAGAAACGAAAGAAATGACGTCACGCGGTCAGCTCGGCCAGCCCGCGGATCCGCTCGTCCACCGCTTTGTGTCGATCCCGAGGATCGTACAGTACCGC
>JANOSQ010000247.1:0-6961 GCA_031415915.1 Fimbriiglobus sp.
TGACGATGGCCGAAGCGGCCGCGCTCTCCCGCGGCAATTCCGAAGCGCATCGCAAATTGAAACGCATGGTCGAATCGATCAACGGTGCCGAATCCGGCGGCGCTTCGCTCCGCTGAACCCAATTCCCGAAAGCCCGGCATGAAAGCCGCGATCATCATCCCCGCCCGCTACGCTTCCAGTCGCTTGCCCGGCAAACCGCTGTTGAAGGCCACGGGCAAGTTCCTCATTCAGCACTGTTACGAACAGGCCCTCCGGTGCAAACTCGCGGATCGCGTCATAGTTGCCACCGACGACGAAAGGATCGTCGAGGCGGTGCGCTCGTTCGTCGGCGAAGTAGCCATGACGCGCGCCGATCACGTCTCGGGCACAGACCGCATCGCCGAAGTCGCGGAGGGTTTGGATGCCGAGATCATCGTGAACCTGCAAGGGGACGAACCGCAGTTCGACCCGGCGGGATTGGATTTGTTGATCGGGTTCGGCGCCGACATGGCCACTCTCGCCACGCCGATTCTCGACGACGCCACCTATCGCAATCCAAACATCGTGAAGGTCGTGGTCGCGGACGATGGCGGGGCGCTCTACTTCAGCCGCAGCCCCATCCCAATGGTTCGCGACGCCGCGCCGGACTTCGCTTCCGGCCGATTTCTCCAACACCTCGGCGTCTACACCTACCGCCGTGACACTCTGCTGTCACTGGCGCGAACACCGGCCCACCCGCTCGAGCTGGCCGAGAAATTGGAACAACTCCGGGCGCTCGCCCACGGCATCGCCATCCGCGTCGGCGTCGTGGCGGTCGGCCACCGCGGCATCGACACCCCCGAGGATTACGCGGAGTTCGTGAAGGCAATGTCGTGAGTTGCTTCTTTCACCCCGTTCCCTAATCTTCACCTACTGGATCATCGCCCGCGTCGCGGGACACTTTTGGGTTCCAGTGGAATGGCCAAGCATATTTTCGTGACCGGCGGCGTCGTCAGTTCCCTCGGCAAAGGGTTGACCTCCGCCAGCATCGGACTCCTCCTCGAGCGCCGCGGCCTCAAAGTCCGGATGCAGAAGTTCGACCCGTACATCAACGTCGATCCGGGCACGATGTCGCCGTACCAGCACGGCGAGGTTTACGTCCTCGACGACGGCGCCGAGACCGACCTCGACCTCGGCCATTACGAGCGCTTCACGAACGCCCCCCTCGACCGCGATTGCAACTACACCCCCGGGAAAATCTACCTCTCGATCATCGAGAAGGAGCGCCGCGGCGACTACCGCGGTAAGACGGTGCAGGTCATCCCGCACGTCACGGACGAAATCAAAGCCTGCATCCGCAAGCTCGCGTTGCCGGACGTCGATGTCGTCATCACCGAGATCGGCGGCACCGTCGGCGACATCGAAGCGATGCCCTACTTCGAGGCGATCCGCCAGTTCGCCCTCGATGTCGGCAAGGCGAACTGCCTGTTCATCCACCTCACGCTCGTGCCGTATTTGAAGGCGGCCGGGGAACTGAAGACAAAACCGACGCAGCACAGCGTGCGCGAACTCCGCGAGATCGGCATCCAGCCCGACGTGCTCATCTGCCGGACGGAGCGCGTGATTCCCTCGGAGGACATCGACAAGATCGCGCTGATGTGCAACCTCGAACGCCGGGCCGTGATCGAAGAAATCGACCGCGAGTTCAGCATCTACGAGGTGCCGTTGAGTTTGAAGGGCCACAAGCTCGACGAGTTGATCGTCGAGCGGTTGAACTTGAAGGACGCCCAAGCACTCCAGATGCGCGACTGGGTCGTGATGGTCGAGCGGATCAAGTCGCACATCGTCGATCCCGACCCGGCGCGGACCGTGACCATCGCCGTGGTGGGCAAGTACGTCAAGCACCGCGACGCGTACAAGAGCGTGTACGAATCGCTCGATCACGCCGGGATCGCCCACAACCTGAAAGTGAACGTCGAGCGGATCGAGTCCGAACAAATCGAAGACGAGGGGACGGACGCGATCCTCGCCTCGGCGGACGGCATCCTCGTCCCCGGCGGGTTCGACAAGCGCGGAATCAACGGCAAAGTGGACGCCATCCGATTCGCGCGCGAACGCAAGATCCCCTTCTTCGGCATCTGCCTCGGGTTGCAGTGCGCGACCATCGAGTTCGCCCGCAACGTCCTCGGCCTCACCGATGCGAACTCGACCGAGTTCGACCCGACGACCCCGCACCCCGTCGTTGCCCTGTTGGATGCCCAACGGAAGGTCACGCACATCGGTGGCACCATGCGACTCGGGGCGTACCTTCAAACGCTCACGGAAGGTTCGCACGCCGCCATCGCCTATCACTCGCTGAGCGTGTCGGAACGCCACCGCCACCGGTACGAAGTGAACAACGAGTACCGCGAACAGTTGCAGAAAGCGGGCTTCGCCATCACCGGCACCAGCCCCGACGGCGGCTTGGTCGAAGTGATCGAGATCCCCGATCACCCGTGGTTTTTGGGTGTGCAGTGCCATCCGGAGTTCAAGTCGAAACCGACGGCGGCCCACCCGCTCTTCCGGGATTTCGTCGGCGCCGCCTTCGCCCACAAACAGGCCAAGTAGGAGACGACAACGATGGAAGTCGATTTGGAAATCGGCGCGCGGAACCTGATGGTGTGTCGCCAAATGACTTACGATGCCAACGATGCGGTGGCACCGTATTCTCTCAACCATGTATTGGCGCGCATTCGAAGGGTTGTGCCAACTTCTTTGCTCGTTGCCCAGCCGGTTTACCTCTATGCGGAGTTTTTTGGAGAGCCTGGCGAATACGAAATCTGGATCGATCTCGTGGAAATCGGTTACGATGGTGATAGTGGGGGAATCGAAGTGACCACGTACGGGCCATTCGATTTGGCACTGTTCCCCGGCGCGTTCGTTAGCAGCCGGTTCTATTGCCTAAAACACGTGCCGTTCCCAGGAGTCGGTCTCTTTGAATTCCAGCTCAAAGTGGCCGGCGTTTTCGAACCGTTGCTCACCCACCGTATCTATGTGGAGAACTGAAATGATTCGCCGAGGAGCCAGCCAGCCGAAGGCACCCAAGACGACGGGCGGCCAAGTTTACGACTTCGTGATCCAAGAAATGCCCGATCCGTGGGGCCACCTGACCGAAGAGCAGAAGAAGTGGCCGCTTTGCGATCTCGATGCGCCCCGCACTCCGAGCGAGAGCCTCCTCGATTCCGCAACTCCGACCGACTCCGCACCGAAGCCAACCGAAAGCCGACCGGACCCATGCTGAACACGGCCCTCCAGACCGAAATCTTCCGGCTCCTGCCGCGCGTGACCACGCCCGCCCAGTACAGGGGCGGCGAAGTCAATAGCGTCCGGAAAGACCACGCGCAGGTCCGCGGCAAGCTCTGCCTCTGTTTCCCGGACGCGTACACCATCGGCATGAGCCACCACGGCCTGCAGGTGCTCTACACGATCATGAACAACGATCCGCAGTGGGCCTGCGAACGCGCCTTCGCGCCCTGGATGGATTGGGAAGCGATCCTGCGCGGGCACAAACTCCCGCTGTACGCACTCGAGACATTCACCCCCCTGCACCAGTTCGACATCGTCGGCTTCAGCTTGCAGTACGAAGTCTGCTACACCAACGTCCTGAACATGCTCGACCTCGGCGGCATCCCCGTCTTCGGCGACGAACGCTTGGTCAGCGATCCGCTCGTGATCGCCGGCGGGCCCGGCGCCCAGAACCCTGAATTGCTGGCACCGTTCGTCGATCTCTTCGTCATCGGCGACGGCGAAGAGTCGCTGCCGCTCATCATGAACAAGTGGATCGAACTGAAAGAGAAGGCGCTCCGCGACGGCGACAACACGCACCGCCGGCGGATGAACATGCTGGCCGAGGTCGTGGGCGGCGTGAACTGGGCCTACGCCCCGGCGTTCTACGTATTCGACTACTTCCCCGATGGCACCATCGCCAGCGTCAACCGCACACGCTCCGATGTCCCGGCCGTGATCGAACCCTGCACCATCGACTGCGACTTCGACGACATCCCCCTGCCAACGAAGCCGGTGATCCCTTTCGTGCAGACCCCGCACGACCGGCTCGCCATCGAGATCATGCGCGGCTGCCCGCACCAGTGCCGCTTTTGCCAGAGCACCACCATCAAGCGACCCCTGCGGATGCGCTCCGTCGAAACCATCGTACAAGCGGCGCTCGACAGTTACCGCAACACCGGCACGAACGAGATCAGCCTCTTGTCGCTTTCGACTTCGGACTATCCGCACTTCGAACAACTCGTGAAGCGGATGCACGAAGTCTTCAACCCGCTCGGCGTCAATGTCAGCCTGCCGAGCTTGCGGATCAACCACCAACTGCGGACGCTGCCGGAACTCATGCGCGGCGTCCGCAAAGGCGGGCTGACGCTCGCCCCCGAAGTGGCCCGCGACGACATGCGCGAGCAGATCCGCAAGAAGATCAAGAACGATGACCTGTACGAGGGCTGCCGGGAAGCTTTCAAGCACGGCTGGTCGAAGGTGAAGCTCTACTTCCTCTGCGGACTGCCGGGGGAACGCTCGGTCGATCTCGATGGCATCGTCGAGATGGCCGAGCGGATCAGCCAGATCGGCAAGGAAGTCACGGGCCGCTACAAGGATGTGACTGCGTCTGTGTCGAACTTCGTGCCGAAGCCCCACACACCCTACCAGTGGAACGGCATGCAGACCCGCGAGTACTTCCGCTGGGCCGGGGACTACCTCCACCGCCAGAAGACGAACCGCAGCGTGAAGATCAAGCAGCACGATATCGAAACGAGCCTGCTCGAAGGGATTCTCACCCGCGGGGATCGCCGGGTCGCCCCGGCTCTGCACGAAGCGTGGAAGCGCGGCGCGCGCATGGACGGTTGGAAGGAATGCTTCAACGCCGATCTGTGGTGGAAGGTGTTCGACGACCTTGGGATCGACACCGCGTTCTACAGCCAGCGCCAACGGCCGATGGGCGAAAAGCTACCGTGGGACCACGTCAACGTGAAGAAGGGCCGGGCCTACTTGGAGAAGGAGCAGGATCGCAGCGTGATTCAACTGAAGGTGATGGCCGAGGCAGTAGCGGATGGGCCAGGGTGTGGAGGTTGAGGCGTGCCGAACTCCGTCAGGAGTCGGGTGACTGCCGAGGGGCAATCCTCAACCCCGAAATCACCAATCCCCGCTTCACACCTTGGACCACGGCGATCTCGGTGAGGTGGCCCATCGGCACGAAGCCGAGCTTCTCGTTCATCCGGCGGGTCGCTTCGTTGTGGTCGAAATGGTAACTCAGCAACGTCGTCACCCCGAAACCGGGGCAGGCTTCGATCATCCTCTTCTTCAGTGTGGTTCCAATGCCGCAATGGTGGAAAGCCGTCGCGATGTAGGTGCTCACCTCGGCGGTGGCGTTGTAGGCCGGGCGTCCGTGGTAGAAGGATGTGAGGCCGATCCACCCGGCGATGACCCCGTCGGTCTCCGCGACCCAAAGCGGTCGCTTCTTCGGATCGAACTTCCGAAACCACTCGACCCGCTCGGCTACGGTGACCGGCGAAGTATCCGCCGTCGAACGACCCGCCGGGATCGATTGATTGTAGATGTCCACGATCGCGGGCAAGTCGGCTTCGGTGGCGTCCCGAATGTGCATGGTACTCAGGCCGAGCGGTGGGGGGTCGTCCAGTTGGGTTTGAACGCTTCGTCTCTCTGCTGGCTCTTGTTCAGCGGGGCCGAAATGATTTGCAGAGCCAAGCAATGGGATAGGAACGCGCCGTCCCAATCGCCGGTTGTCGCTTTGGCGACCGCGGTCTCGCTCGTCGTTCGGAACGCGTCCCAATCGACCGCTAAAGCACCGGTTTCGGCGGCGGTTTTCGCGAGCGCGATTTGCTCCACGATGCGATCGCACAGGATTCGATCGATCGTGAAGCGATACTCCTTGTAGACTTGAATCGCGCGGTCACCCGTTTCCTCGGCCGCATGCGCCTCCCGGGACTTTCTTCGGATTTGGAGTACCAACCCCGCCACGGATGCGAGCGTGATCGCCGCCGCGACGGAGAACGCTGGGACGGCCCCCGGCAGGCTCTCGGAGCGCAGCCAGATGGAAAGCGCGACCAGCAAGGCTCCGACCGCCAAGCCCGTGAGTGGCCAAGGGATCGTGCGGCCCCACCACCTGAGAAACGCCGGGAGTTCCCGCGGCGGCTTCGGCGGCGACCCCCCGAACGTGTTGCCGTCGCCGCGCGGCACTTGCACGATGAGCGCGGTGATGTTGTCCGAACCGCCGCGGAGATTCGCGAGTTCGATCAAAAACGCGCACGCTTCCGTCGCGGGGAAGACGCTGACGACCGCGCCGATTTCGTCGGGCTTCACGTGGTTCGTCAACCCGTCGCTGCACAGCAAGAACGAGTCGCCCGGTTCGACGGGGTGCGGACCCTCGACGTCCACCTCGACTTCGGCTTCCGGGCCGAGGGAGCGGATGATGACGTTCCGTTTGAAATCGCCGAGTTCATCCGGATCGATCCCTTGCCGGCGGGCGATCTCCCAGACCCAAGAGTGGTCGAATGTCAATTGTTCGACTTTTCCGGCGCGGATGCGATACGTCCGGCTGTCGCCGACGTGGCCGATCCACGCCCCTTCGGGCCGCAGAAAGAGCGCGGTCCCCGTCGTGCCGAGGCCCTTGAACTCCGGGTTGTTGACGCCGATCTGGAAGATCCCCGCGTTGGCTTCCTCGAAGGCCCGGCGGATGGCGTCGGCCGGGCCTTCGGACGCGACGTGCTTCTGGTAGGTGAGGGGAATGTCGCGGACGGCCTTGGCGCTGGCCTTTTCGCCGACCGCATGGCCGCCCATTCCATCGGCGACAACGAAGACGTGCCCGGTGGATTGGAAGTGCGATTCATCCGACGCGGGTTGAACGGCGCACGCGTCTTGGTTGTGGCTCCGGCGAATGCCGACATCCGTCAAACTGGCGTACCGGATTTTTTGCGCGACCGCCACCGTCTCGACCCCC
>JANOSQ010000248.1:0-4517 GCA_031415915.1 Fimbriiglobus sp.
CGGAGGACGGTTTCGGGGTTTGAAGTGCTCCCCATCCGATGGATTGACAATCGCTCCGCATCAAGTGGGGTCATCGGGTGTCCCGGCCGCTCCCGGTACGGTCCGGTACGATCGGCCGGCGCTCGACTCGCGAATCCTCCAGCGCCTTCGAACCGTCATTTTCGAATGCGGATCTCGTACACCCGATTCGTGGCGGCCACGGCGGGGCTTGGGTTGCCCCCCGTCAGGGTCGCCGCGCCATCCTTGACCGAATAGACGAAGGCTTCGCCGGTCACGGGATCCATCGGCAGAGGCGACTTCACATCCTTCAACGCCGCGGGGAGTTTCCCGGCGTTATCGAAGGCGTGCAACCGGAGCGCTTCGATCACCCGCAGGTAAGCGACACGCTGTTGCAGTCGAACGGCGGCGGATCGCACTTTGCCCACGGTCGGCAGTGCCAGGGGCGAGAGAACGCGATCCGAATCGCCCTTCAAACCCGCTTCGAATGCGGCGTCCAGTTTGACGGCCTCGGCATTCGGGAGGTGATACGAGCGGAAGATTTCGTCGAGGTCGACTTGGTACCGGCGGACATCGGCGGTGGCGATCGCCTGCAACGCGGGCATAGCCTTCACCGCCCCGGCGTCGAACCCCGTTTCGAGCAGCAGCGCCCGAGCCGCGGCCACCTTTTTGGCCTCCTTCGCCATCTCCGCGTAGCGTTCGCCCACCGGCGCCGCCAGCTTGTTGCCGTTCGTGGAGAGGTAAAAAAAGACGTTGGTCTGCGCGATCACCTTGTTCAACTCTTTCTCGGAGAGCTCGCCTTTCGCATTCAGAAGCGGGCCGAAGAGCGTTTGGCAGAGCAGTTTTTCGCCTTGGATCGCCGTGCGCAGGTCGATCCCCCCCGCCGGGATTTCGGTGAACGACCAATACAAGTTCGGACAGCCCGGCTGTTGGATCATTTCTTCGAGGGCGTTCAAGCAGACCGCTTCAATGGCCAAGCCGACGAGGGCCGCGATGAGCGTCGGGTGCGTTTCGAAGGATTGGACCAAGCCGTAGTAGGTGCGGGCCGAGTACGCGGCTTTCTCGAAGTCCTTGGTGGCGATCTCGTAGCGCATCCGCACTTTCAAAACGGCGGCCAGCTCGCGCATCTTTTGCACCTCGGGGAGGAGCGTGCCGATGCCGTCGCGGCGGATGTTGAACCAGATCTGCCAATCGGAGGTGAGCAACCGGGAGGCTTCGTCGACATCCGCGAGAGGGCGACCGGTCGGGGCGAAATCGACGAGTCGCTTGTCGGTCAAAAAGACGGTCTCTTTGCCCTCGCGGTACGCCAGCCCACCGAGGTTGGCGGACGGGGATTTCTTCATCTCCTCCAGTGGCAAGTCTTCCAACTTCATGTCGTTCCATTTCTCGCGCTGGAGGGCGGGATCCTTGCTGAAGAAATTGGCCTGCTCCATGTAGGATTTCATGTACGTCGGGATGCGGTTGCCCGGCTGCATCTCCGCGTATTGCGGCGTGAGGTAGAACCGCGATAGCGGCTTCGGCAGCGCCGTCGGCGACAGCGTGATCGGGATCGTCACCTTGCCGTCTTTGGGTTCGACGTGCGGCTGGGCGTGGAGGGCTGCGGCGCAGCAAAGCAGCGCGGGGAACGAACAGTATCGCATGGGGGGAACTCCGGGGATCAATCGAGGCGGAACTCGAACGGATCGGTGCGGGCGGTCCAATGCTGCTCGGGCACGACCGACGAGGTCGGCACGGATTCGGGCACCGGCGGATGGAAATTGAGCAGCGAGGCGGGTCGGTCGGAGGAAGGCGATGGCCGTTCGGGATCGGTCCGAAGGAAGTCTTCGTCCGACGGTAGCGGCATCACCGGGTGACCGGGCGTTTTGTCAGGCAGTAACCAAAGCGTGAACAAGACCGCATTCGACACGATCAATCCGATCGTCAGCCATTTCCAAATCGGCGAACGCCGAGCCGAGGCCCGGCCGGCGGCGAACAAAATCGCATCGCGGTCCGGGGCGGTCGGTTTGAGCTTCGCCAAGGTTTCGATTACGTCGTCGGCCATGCCGCACCCAGCCTTTCCCGCAATGTTTGGAGACCCGCCTCGTAACGGCGGTGGGCCGAACTCACGGAGCAATCGCACGCCGTGGCGATCTGTTCCAATTTCAACCCGGACCAGATCCGCAGCACGATGACCTCGCGTTGCTCGGCCGGGAGGCTCTGAAGCGCGAGGATCGCCTCTTCGGCATCCGGGTCGGGCGTCGCCTCGAACCAACCTTCCGGCTTCGCGAGCCGCACTTCCCGACGCTTTCGACGGCGCTCCGCTTTACCCGCGTCGATGGCCCCGTTCCGCACGACCCTGTAGAGCCAAGCGACGGGGTCGAGGGTCGGTGTGCGGGACTGAACGAGCTTGCAGAACGCGTCCTGCACGACGGCTTCGGGGTCGGCGCAGTGTTGCCGGGCGAACAACGTGAGCGCCCCCGCGTGGGCATCGATCCATTCGGTGAGTTGCGAAGGGGTCATGCTGGAGAGGGAGACGGTGCGGAAGCGGGGATTTTCCGCGGCGGTCGATTATTTCTTGAGGCGGGCGACCAGAGTGGAAATGACCACCAGATTGCGGCTGGCCGTTTTTTCGCATCCCCACCGGATCCCAGAATGGTTTCAGCCGGCATTGCGGGACACGATTTCGAACGCAAGTCGTTGGGGCGCATCGGTTCTACCAGAAATCGGAAATGATTCCACGCGGGGGTGGGGCACTTTCGGCTGGAACCATTTTGGAGTCGGGTTTGCCAGTCGGGGTGTCACTCGCAACCATTTTCGGTTTACAACGCAACTTGCGCTTGCGCATTTCGGGCGCGCGAAGTAGGATCGGATGGGTTGTAGGAATTTTGCGGATTATTCCGATGTTGCGCTTGCGCGATGTTCGGATCGCAGTAATCTCGCAAAAGAGTCACGAACGACACAGCGAGGAACGCAATGGTTTGGGATGAAATCCTCCAAGGCGACTGCCTTCAGCAGTTGACCGGACTACCCGCAGGAAGCGTGGACTTGGCCTTCGCCGACCCCCCCTTCAACATCGGGTACGAGTACGATGTGTACCAAGATAGCCGGCGCAAAAGCGACTACTTGAAATGGACCGAAGACTGGTTCGCCGCCGTCAAACGGGTCTTGAAACCGACCGGCAGCTTCTACGTCGCCATCGGCGATGAATACGCCGCCGAGATGAAAGTGCGACTCGACGCCCTCGGCTTCACGATGCGGAACTGGATCGTCTGGCATTACACCTTCGGGGTGTCGTGTACCAAGAAGTTCAGCCGCAGTCACGCCCACATCTTCTACTACGTGGCCGACCCGAAGAGCTTCACCTTCAACCCCGATCCGGTGCGGGTGCCGTCGGCGCGCCAAACGCTGTACGCCGACCGGCGGGCCAACCCCGTCGGCAAACTGCCCGACGATACCTGGGTGCTGCGACCGCAAGAATCGATCGAGCATTTCCGCGAAGACTCGGACACTTGGCACCTGAACCGCGTCTGCGGAACCTTCAAAGAGCGCACGCAACAGCACCCCTGTCAGATGCCGGAGTCGGTGCTCGAGCGGATTATCTCCGTCAGCAGCAACCCCGGCGACATCGTGCTCGATCCGTTCGCGGGCAGCGGGACGACCGTCGCCGTGGCCAAGCGGTTGCGCCGGCGCTTCCTCGGGATCGAACTGTCGAAAGAATACACGGAGGCGATCCGCGAGCGCTTGCAAGCCGTCCAGCCGGAGTTCGGACCGAAGCCCGTGGTGAAGAAGCTGAGCATCCCGCGCGGGCCGGGCCGGAAACGCACGTTGGCCGCGGGATTGAAACCGCGTTGAATCAGTTCCAGGATCGGAGCTGAAGACCGTCCCAGGGAGCGAGGGACGATCCAAGGATGGTGCGGTCTCGGGTTCCCAGTTCAGGGATATGAGCTGGGAACTCCGAGTGTTTTCGGTCCAAAGTCGGAAAAAGAATTTCACCGCAGAGAAAGAAGAGAACGCGGAGAGGAAGATTGAATTGGATCGACTCGATCGAATTCCATGTTCCTGTTTTTCTCTTCTCCGCGTGCTCTTCTTTCTCTGCGGTGAAATTCTTTACAACTTCTCAGAAGCCAACTCTCTCGCCTTTTGAAGTGCCGCCCCCAATTGGCTCGCATCCTTGCCCCCCGCCTGAGCGATGTCCGGTTTGCCGCCGCCGCTGCCGCCGACGATGGCCGCGATCGGTTTCACCAAATCCCCGGCCTTCAATCCTTTGGCGACCAAATCCTTCGACAGCGCCACGACCACCGGGACTTTGCCATCCTCGTCGACCCAACCGAACACGATGAAGCTCGACGGATTCTTCTGCCGGATGCGGTCGATCTGCATCCGGACCGCTTCCATCGGCACCGCGGGGAGTTGGCCGACGATCACTTTGACACCCTTGATGTCCAGCCCCTCGGAGACAAGTTTGTCGATGACATTGCCGAGGTCGGCAGCTTGAATCTTGGCGAGTTGCCCTTTGAGTTTCTTCAGTTCATCTTGGAGGG
>JANOSQ010000249.1:0-9565 GCA_031415915.1 Fimbriiglobus sp.
ACGCATCGATCGGTGCGACTTTCGAGTCGTCCATGACTCCGTCCTCAGAAGATGGGTGACGGGTGAATTGCCCATCGTCTCATGCCGAGCTCGTTTCGGAAACCTCAATTGGGTAGGCTACCTCCTGCCGCTCGCCTAAGAAGAATGCCCGCCCTTCCTCCCGTGGCAAACATGAGAAGGGACAAGCCCGGAAGCAGAAGGACGCATCCGGAGAAAAAGGGGACAAGCGGCGGAAGAAACAGCAACGCAAACGTCCCCGCCCGCAGAACGATCCGTGAGGTGAGACGAGATGGCCGCGATCACCAGCAACCGCTCGATTGAAACCCTCATTCAGGAAGGGGACTGGGAGGCGGCGCGCACCGGCATTCAACTCGAACTCGCGGGGGAACCGGATAACCACTGGCTCTTGACCCAACTCGGGGTCACCTTCTATGAACAAGGCCGATACCGCGAAGCGTTGGTGCCGCTGTCGGCATCCCTCAAGCTCGTCCCCGATTGCCCGCTGACGCTCTGGAACGTAGCGGGCGCTCTCGATGCGCTCGGAAAACCGGAGAAAGCCGTCCCGATCTACACCTGGCTCCTCGGCAGTAAGAGGACGGTCGAAGACGACTCCTGTTGGGAAAGCGCCGAGTGGACCGAGGCGTTGAAAGCCGATTGCCTCTACCGCATCGGCGCCTGCTTCCAGCAAATGAGCCACCCGGAGACGGCGGAACTCTGCTACCGAGAGTACATCGATTTGCTGCTGGCCGGCGTCGCGGGGATTTACAGCATCGATGATGCGGCCACCCGCATTCGTGAGTTGCACCTCGATGGGAAACGCAAGCCGGGGAAAGGCGTGCGCGACGCTATCGGCTCTGCTCTCGACGAAGCGGGCATCCCCTCGATCCGCGGCCGGGCGAAGGGGCCCCAGCGCTCGATCGCGGAACTGCTGGCCACCTGATCACACCCCGCCGAAGCCGCTGTCGGCGGTGTAGTTCTCGTAGCGCATGTACTTCTTCAAATACGCCAGCGTGATGTCCCCCGTCGGGCCGTTGCGCTGTTTCGCGACGATCACTTCGAGGATGTTGTCTTCCTGTCCGCCGTCGAATTTGCCGGGGCGGTGCAGCATCATGCAGGTGTCGGCGTCCTGCTCGATGCTCCCCGATTCGCGCAAGTCGGAGAGCCGCGGTTTGTGATCCTGCCGGTCCTCGGACGCGCGGTTCACTTGCGCCAGCGCGATCACGGGGATCTGCAATTCCCGCGCGAGGAACTTCAACCGCCGGCTGATTTGGGCGACTTGCTCCTGCCGGGGATCGCGGCGGTTCTCGGGGTCGATCAATTGCAAGTAGTCGATGATGACGAGCTTGATGTCGTGGCGGAGTTTCAGCCGGCGGGCGTTCGCCGAGATGCGGAGCATCCCCTGCGCGGGAGAATCGTCGATGAACAGCTTCACGGGGTTGTTCCGCGGGCCCTTCAATTGATCCCCCGCGGCGATGAGCTTCTGCATGTCGTCGGACGAGAGCTGCCCCTTGCGGAGGTTGTGGCTGTCCACGCGGGCTTGGCAGCAGAGCAACCGCTCGGCGATTTCGATCCGCGATTGCTCCAAGCTGACGAAGAAGACCGGCAGGCGCTCTTCGACGATGATGTGCCGGGCGATGTTGAGCGCGAACGCGGTTTTCCCGACCGATGGCCTCGCGGCGATGATGATGAGTTCGTTGTTCTGCAAGCCCGCGAGGATGTTGTCGAGATCCACGTAGCCGGTGGGGATGCCCGACACCGAGAGGTGCGCCGAACCGACGCGCGCATCGATGCGGTTGAAGGCTTCGGTGATCGTCTTGTCGAGGGTGAAGGTTTCGCCGGTCGTCCCCTTCTCGGCGATCTCGAGGATCTTGCGCTCGGCCAAGCCGAGCAATTCGTCCGCGCTCATCACGCCGTCGTAGGCGTCGCGCAGCAGTTCGGTGTTGGTGTGAATGAGGTTCCGCACCACGGCTTTGTCGCGGACGATGCGGGCGTAGTACTCGGCATTCGCGGCGGTCGGCGCCGCTTCCCAGAGTTCGCCGAGGTAAGCCGGGCCACCGACGTCTTCGAGCTGCTTGCGGGCTTTGAGCGTCTCGAAGAGAATGACGAGATCGACCGGTTTGCCGTCGGTGTAGAGGTCGCTGATCGCTTGGAAGATCTTCTGGTGAGCGTCGTAGTAGAAGTTGTCGACGCGGATGATCGTCTGCACATCGTTGAGGGACGCGTTGTCGCGCAGCACGCTGCCGATGACGCCCTTCTCGGCCTCGCGGCTCTGCGGCGGCAATCGATCCTGCGGAAACACATCGGCCATAGCGAACCTCCGGCCCGTCAGTTTACGCGATTCCGGGGAAGGGGCTATCTGAGATCGGCACGGGAAATGGTGCTCGGATTCGCACGAAAAAACCCCACCAAACGATGCCTTGCGGCGTCATAGGATGGGGCCGGAACTGAGAAGAGGCAAGGGAGATGATGGCCCCGGAGCCGCCCCGTGTCAACCGCACTTTCTTTCCACCGCGCAAGAACCGGCACCCCCGGTACTTGCGCCTCACGGAGTCCGTTATGCGCCCGATGATCGCGTTCGCGTTTCTGCTGGTTCCCGCGTTGGCCAGCGCCGCGGAGAAGTCCATCACCATCTCGTCCGCCGGGGTGATTCCCAAAGGCGGCGAGGCGGCGTTGGTGCCGACCGGTAAACCCGGCCCGTCGCAAAAGGGATTCAACGCCGAACTCCAAACGAGGGAATTCGACAAAGCCCTCGACCTGCGCGCCGAGGGGCCGCTCGACGTTTGGTTCACCCCGAAGGGCGGCAAACCGGTGCTCGCCACCACCGGATTCAAGGTCGTGGGCGGGATGAACGAATTGAAGCTCGGGGCGTACCTCGGCTCCATTTACGTCCGGAACGACGATTTGCCGCGCGTCAGCGGGATCGTGGTCACGGCGACCGACGACCCCGGCCCCGGCGAGAAAGGCCATGCCCCGATCCAAACCGTTCAGGATTACAAGAACGACATCGTGGTGCGCGAGGGCTCCTACGCCGTCTGGATCATCTCCGACAACGGCGCCAAGGCCCGCAAGATCGCGGACAAGGTCCGCGTGCTCGCGGGCAAGCAGAGCGTTCTCCCGGAGTGACAACATTCCGTTCGAGCCGCATGCATGAGCTGCGTTCGCTTCCAAGACGCAGCTGACGCATGCGGCTCGGATGGAATTCCGTGCTAGTCTCTCTCATGCCGACGCGGTTCCGCTCCATCGATGCCTTGCGCGGCTTCGCGGCCCTGTGGGTTTTCGCGTACCACCTCTGGAACGCGTTCTTCCCCGGCTACACGCGCCAAGCCGATCCGCGCGAGGTTCTCCCCCTCGACGCCGACACCCCGCTCCAAGTGCTCGCCACGCTGCCGGTCGTCGGGTTCGGCTACGCGGGCATCGGGTTGTTCTTCGTCCTCAGCGGGTTCTGCATCCACCTGCCGCAGGCCAAGCGCTTCCACCGCGGCGGCGCCGACGGCCTCGAACTGCGTCCGTTCGCCACCCGGCGCTTCTGGCGGCTCTACCCCGCCTTCTTCGCCAGCTTGTTCCTCGCTTCGCTGGCTTACTTCACTATGAACATCTGCTGGCGCCGGCCGCTGGGCGAAGGTGGCCTCTCCCTCGCCTACATCCTCGATTCTTCCGGCTTCGGTTGGCTCGGCGTGAACGCGCTCTTCCTGCTCCCGTTGGATCCGCAAGCCCTCGCCCTCAACGGGGTCTACTGGACGCTCCTGTACGAGGTGCAGTTTTACTTGGTCTACCCGCTGCTGTTGAAGCTCTGCCGGCGTTGGGGGTTCGCGCCGGTGGGTGGCTTGCTGTTGCTCGCGGAACTGCTCTTCGCCACGGTGCCGACGCCCGGGGCATTCGCAGGGGTGCAGGAAAACTTCCAGTGGTTCTTCCTGCGCCGCTACTTCGAATGGTTCTTGGGCATGGCGCTGGCCGAACGGCTCGCGGCCGGGCGGCCGTTCTCGCGGGGGAATATGGGTTGGCTGGCCTTCGCCGGCTTCGCCGCGGGCATCGCGGGGACGCTGCACCCGCTGAGTTGGGCCGTCCACGAGATCGCGCTGGCCGTCGGCTCCTGCGGCGTCGTCGGCTTCTTGATCGCCCGCCCGGTCGATTCTCTCGCGGTCCGCGGCTTCGGCTGGTTCGGGGATTTCTCCTACAGCCTGTACCTCGTCCACATGCCGATCCTGCGGATGGTCTTCGCACTCGAGACCTTGCTGCCAACATCGCTCCGCGAAGCGGGGAGCTTCACCGCGGCCGGGGGCGTGTGCTTGCTGGCAGTGCCGGCCGTGGCGTGGTTGTTGTACCGCTTCGTGGAAAAGCCTTACATGCTGGGGTTGATACCAACGCCGGCGCCGCAACTCCGGTCGCCGCCCCATCCGCAAACCAGTTTGCCTTGCCAGAGTGGGATCGGCGCTTAAGATA
This sequence comes from Fimbriiglobus sp., assembly GCA_031415915.1. Classification (GTDB taxonomy): domain Bacteria; phylum Planctomycetota; class Planctomycetia; order Gemmatales; family Gemmataceae; genus JALHQU01. Next base: position 4,441 of record JANOSQ010000249.1, read on the forward strand.
CCTCACTTCCGATTCGGCTCACCCCAATCGCCCGCATCCGGTTTTCGATCGAGGAGTTCGCGCATGGCCACCCGCCGAGGTAAGGACGACGCAAGGTCGGTCGCAAGAAGCGTCGCATGCGCGCCAAGATTCGCCACCGCAAGTAACCGCCCGACTCACACCGCTTCCGCACACCGGCCTCTCGGTCGGTGTTTTTCGTCTGCGCGCCCGCCTTTCCGCAAGTCTCATCCCCGTTTCATCGTCTGTCGCATAAACTGCATCGTGCTCCTCCCCTTCTCCCCAGGTGCCCCATGACGCGTTTCCTCCTCACCGCGGCCTTCGGCTTGGCGCTCGCGCTGCCGACCTTGGCCCAGCAACCCCAACGCCCCCGCGAGAACGACGAAGTCGCCAAGCTCCGCGCCGAAGTGCGCGAGCTCGAAGAGCGACTGAAGCAATCCGCCCCCAAGAAGGAGGAGCGGAAGATCGAGGTCCGGGTCGAAGCGAAGGGCGACAAGAAGCCCGACGTGAAGAAGGATGAACCGAAAGGCCCGCCCATGGGCGGCGGTTTCACGGGCGGCGGCTTCGGTGGCCCGCCCATAGGTGGGCGGTTCAGTCCTTGGGGCAGTGGCTTACCCAATCCGGGCGGCGGCATCGCGGATCAGCCCGGCCAACCCGATCGTAACCGCACCGACATGCTCACGCGGATGCCCGGTTTCGACCGCTTGACCAAAGAAGAACAAGCCACCCTGACCAAGCTCGTCGAGAAAATGCGGGCGCCGGTCCCGTCGGCCGGTTCGAACGGCCGCGGCGGTAGCGTCGAAGCCCGCCTCGACCGCTTGGAGAAAGCGATCGCGGATCTCGCCAATGCGATGCGCAACCAAAGCGGCGGACGCGGCCCCGGCCCCGGTGGCCCCGGCGGCGGTCGCTGAGTTCAACTCTTGCAGAATCGAACGAGGCACCCGATCCGGGTGCCTTTTTCCGTGGGTTTTCGCCTTGCGTCCGCGCCGATCCGCGATGAAAATGCGGCACCCGCCACCCGAGAGTTGACCGAATGGCCCGCCGCGAACGCGAACCCGAAACCGGGATCGAACTCAAGCTGAGCGTCTTCCCGTTGGCATTTCTGCTTTACCTCTGCACGCCCAAAGCCGAGATCAACGGCCGCGTGAAGACGCTGAGCTGGGGCACGCATTTCATCCCGCTCAAACCCGGCCGGCACGAGGTCAGCGTTTGGTTCCCCTACATGTGGATGTCCGAGTGCGGGCTCAACACCGTGGAGTTCAAACTCCGCGAAGACGAGGTCAAGATGGTGACCTACGACACGCCCTTCTTCATGGGCATGAAAGGGTCGATGTCGGTGCGGAAGTTGGATTGACCGCTCACTCGTAGGCGATCGCGTCCGGGATGCGCGTCTTCACGGCCCGCAGCGCCGGGAGCAACCCCGCCAGCGTGGCCACCACCATCGCTCCGATGCCGATGCCGAAGGCCTGTTTCCACGGCAGCACCACGTCGAAGACGAAGCCCGATTCCTCGAAGAGCACGACGCGGACGACGTACCACTCCAACGGCACGCCGATGAAGAATCCGAGCACGGTGCCGAAGAGGCCCATGAGCACCGCTTCGTAGAGGACCGTGCGGATCACCTGCGCCGGGGTGGCGCCGACCGCGAGGAGCAGCCCGAGTTCGCGTTTGCGCTGCAGCACCGAGATCAGGAGCGACGTGACGACCCCGAGGGCCGCGACCAACCCGACGACGACCTGCTGCAAATGGACGAGCTTGTAAACGCGCTCGATGATGTCGCCGAGGATCTTGCGGATGGCGGAGCGGTCCGCGGTGACGTAGCCGCGGTCGGCGGCGAAGCCGCTCACGCGCTCCTTGGCCGCGAGGCGGGCTTCGTCGCTGGCTCGGGTGACGAAGACGTGGGCGATGTCGATCTGGTTATCGCGGAAGAGCCGGGAGTAGACGGCCCGGTCGATGAACAGTGTGCCGCGGCTCCACGAGTAATCCTCGGCTTGGTCGAGCACGGCGAGCTTCACCGGGCCGTTCGGCGAGTTCAGCGTGATGGTGTCGCCGACCTTCACCTTGTGCCACGCGGCGAAATTGTCCGAGATGACGACGCCATCACGGCCGGGGAGCTTGCGGAGTTTGTCGAGTTGCGGGAGACCGTTGGCGGCGCGGGCCTGGCTCGGATCGATGAATTGATCCATTTCGATGGCGGTCATGAAGACGTACGTGCCGTTGAACTCGGGGCGGACGTAGCGGATGCCGGCGACCGCTTCGACCCCTTCGATGGTTTTCAACTCGCGGATCACCTCGGGGTCGCACGGGCTTTGCGAGGCGATGGCCTCCGACACATCGCCGGAGGCGAGCAGCAAATCGGCTTGGATGATTTCATCGAGCCACTTCGTCACCGGTTCCTCGTTGCTGCGACCGACGCCGGCGGTCTGGATCATCACCGCGACCCCGGCGGCGAGCGCGCCGATGACCAACCCGGTCCGCCCCGGCGAGCGGATGAGGTTGTCCGCGGCGAGCCGGGCTTCGATCGGGAGAACCTGACGCAGCACGGGTTGGACGAACTTGACGAGGATGCCGACGAGGATCGGCGCGGACAACAGCATGCCGACGAGGGCGAAAATCATGCCGCCGAAGGCGCCGATGCGCGGCGGCAGTTCGTGGCGGCTGAGGACCAAGCCGACGCCGATGGCGAGCAGCGCGATGCACAGAATTCGGTGCGCGGCGCGCCACGCTCCGCCGACGCCGCCGGGGACGCGCCGAACCGCGTCGGCGGGATCTTGGTAAGCGGCTTGGAGCGAGGGCACGAGCGCGGCGAACACGGCCGTGCCGACCCCGGCGACGAACGCGAGCAGCAGCGTCAGCGGATCCGGCATCGACAGCGGGACTTCGCCGCCGCCGACGGACATGCGCGCGAGGTCGTTCTGGATCATCTGCAGCGCGATCTGCGAGAGCAAGTAGCCGAGGGGGATGCCGAGGAGCGAACCGACGAGGCCGAGGAGGAACGCGGCGATGGCGAACATGAGCACGATTTGCAGCCGCGTCGCCCCGATGGAGCGGAGGATGCCGATGTCGTGCCGGCGCTCGGCGACGGTCACCGCGAGCGAGTTGTAGACGAGGAACAATCCGACCACCATCGCCCCGAGCGAGCAAAGGGTGAATCCGAGTTGGATGCCACCGATGATCTCCTGCGTGTTCTTATCTTGATCCTTCGGCGTTCGGACCCCGGCGCGGTCACCGACGAGCGCTTCCAACTTCATCCGCACCACGGTCGCATCCGCCCCCGGCTTCAACAGGATGTCAATGCGATTCACGCGCGGCGGCTGGAGTTCGTCCCACGCGTCCGGGCTGGCGCTGCCACCGACGAGCGCGGCGACGGCGGGTTGCGGGCCGGGCCGGAGGAACTTCGCGGCTTGGACGATCTCCATGCCCACGACGTTCGGCCCCAGCGCTTTGAGCGGCGAGTCGTCGCCGTATTCGACGATGCCGACGGGTTGGCAATCGAGCGTGCGGCCGCCGTAGCGGATGGTGAACGGTTCATCCTTCGATACTTTGCGACGCGACCAATCGTCATGCAGTGGCCGACTGATGACGACGAGCCGGCGCGAGGCGAGCGTGAACAGGGAGACGTCCGCGATGTCGATGCGGACGATGGTGATCTTCAGCGGGTTCTCCCCGGCCATCGCTTCGAAAGCATCTTTGCCCGCGAGTTGATGCTTGGCGAGTTCGGCGCCGATGAGCACCGTCGCGCGGTTGTCCTGCGCCGGCAGATAAACGCGATCCACGACGATAGGTTGGACACTCTCGATGCCGTCGATCTTCGCCGCGCGGATTTCATCGGCGATGGGCCGGTTCACCCCGAGTTCGCCGTTGGTGATGAACAGATCGCCGATGCCCAACGGCGTTGTCGATTGGGTCGCCGCGGTTTCGATGCAGTCGTTCAGGATGCGCGTCGACACCAGCGTGGCGACGCCGAGGGCGATGCTCGCCACGATGAGCGCGGAGCGATCCCAGCGCTGCAGCAGATAACGGAGGCTCAGGAGTCGGAAAACCGTTTGCATCGTGCACCCCGTGGAGAGTCGCGCATCCCTGCTACGACTTCGGAAACCGACTCACGCCATTTGCAATTGCCCGCGATGCACCGCATCGTCCGCTTCGATCAATCCGTCGCGGATCTGCACCAGCCGCGTACCGAACTGGGCCCCGTGCGGATCGTGCGTGACCATGACGACAGCCCGACGGCCCGGTTCCGGCAAACTCGCCAGCAGGGTCAAGATTTCCCGGCTCGTCTTGGTGTCGAGGTTCCCCGTCGGTTCGTCGCACAGCACCGCTTCGGGGTCGGCGACGAGCGCCCGCGCCACGGCGACGCGCTGCATCTCGCCGCCGGACATTTCTTCCGGGTAATGCTCACCGCGGTGGGCCAAGCCGACGCGCTCCAAACTGGCCAGCGCCTTGGCCACGGCGATCCGCCGGCTCACGCGGTCGAGCAACAAGGGCAAGGCGACGTTTTCCAAGGCCGTGAGCGTCGGCAGCAAGTTGAACGATTGAAACACGAAGCCGATCTTGGTCCGCCTCAGCAAGGAGCGCTCGCGGTCGGACATGGTTTGCATGTCGCGCCCTTGGAAGATGGCCCGGCCCGTCGTCGGGGTGTCGAGCGCCCCCATGAGGTGCATCAGGGTCGATTTCCCGGATCCGGACGGCCCCATGATGGTGACGTACTCGCCCCCCTCGACGGTGAGCGACACCCCGGCGACGGCCGTGACATTGCGGCGGCCCTGCTCGTACGATTTGGTGACGTTGAGGAGTTCGATCACGGGTGGTTCCCTCCAGTTGTCATTTCCGTGAATTCCAAGTTTCCCAAAGGAGAAAGCAAGCGAGGAATATTCTGGCATCATCGCTATTTCGAATTCGACTCCAACTCGCGAAGGCTCTCTCCACCTCTCGAATCAGGGAATTCACTTGAGGCCTGCTAAATTGGCTGTCGACGTTGTAGTCGGCGTAACCGTTCACTGGGTTTTGCCGCTGTTTTTCAGGCGATTTCGAGTTCCGAACATACATATTTGAGACAAATTCGACTCGAATATGTGAAATTGAGCGATAAGGCCCCTGAATTTTAGGCGTTTACCCGGTGAACGGT
>JANOSQ010000250.1:0-5145 GCA_031415915.1 Fimbriiglobus sp.
GGTTTTTCGGCGCGGCGCAAGTCGTTGGTGGGGTTGGTCTGTCCAGAAAAAAGCGGTCTGTCCAGAAAATTTTGAGTCTGTCCAGAGGGGGGTGTGGGGTGTCGCGCTGGACAGACTCCGCCCGAGTAGCCCGATCACACCGGTTGCTTGTCCAGGTGCAGGTAAACGAAGCTCTTCCCCAATCGACCCCCGTAGTTGCCGGCGGAAATCCTCAGCAAATCGGGCGTATCCACGCTCGCGGCGATGGCCACTTGGGTCGCGGTCGCGATAGAAGCCAAGTCGGGGCCGTTGATGATGATCTCCTGCACGCTGACCACGCCGTCGGGTAGGCGGCTCTCGATGCCGTCCTTCCCCCGCAGCGTCGGGCAGTATTCCGCGTAGGTGCTGGCAATGCTGAACTTGTACTTACTCCCGGCCTTGCTGCCGCTGGAGGCGACGCCGCCGGGGAACGGCAAGCAGACGCGCGTTTGCCGGCTCGATGCGTTCGCCCCGGCCGCGGCGCGCTCGGCGGCGTCGAGTGCGGCATCGGCGGTGGCGCCGAAGAACCACAAATTCCCGCCCATCAACCCCTCGGCCCAACCCCAGCGGCGCTCGATGACGAACTCGCCCGAAAGGATGGGGATCACGCGCACCCGCCGGCCGAAGCGTTCGGTCTTGAACTGGTGGCCGTCGCCGAAGTAGGCGACCTTGCGGCCGAGCGGGAACCACTTCTCGTCGGCCGGCAGCACGTTGAAGCAAGCGGTCGTCGGGCAGGTCAGGATGTTCTGGCTGACGCGGACGAGCAAGCTGCGTTCGAGCTTGGCCTCGCGCTCTTTCCAGAAGCGGGGGACGTGGAATTGCAGGATCGCCCCGATGCGACCATCGGGGGTTTCTTCGGGTGTCAAGGTTCGGCTGAGCGCGGCTTCGCAATCGCAGAGGATGGTCGAACTGGCGTTGCCCGTGGCCGCGACGACGGCGTGGTGGAGCCAAGTGGCATCGCGTGCGGTGACGAGCACTTCCGAGTAAATGCTGCGGAACGCTTCGGCGTAGGTGTCTTCGATAACGGCGGGCATGGTTTACGCCCGCGTCAGCCTGGGAACCGGGGTGGCCACGGCCTCGGATGGGGCATCCGCGGGCACGGGTGTATTCGCATTGGCGGTGACAGGCACGGCGGTCGGCTTCTGCGGGGAGCGGATGTCGCCCAAGTGGTCGTCGAAGAAATCGACGAGTCGCTTGTGGTACTCCTCGGGAGCGATCTGCGGGGCTTGGTTGTGCTTGGCCTTGGGCACCAGCCACAACTGCTTCTCGGGCGTCCGCACCCGGCGGAAGAGAGCCTTGGCCATCACCGGCTTGATGTAGGTGTCGGCTTCGCCGTGGATCATGAACACGGGCACGGTGACGCTGCGGGCCGCGGTGCCGACCCAGAGGAACTCGACGTTGCGGCGCTTGGCCGCTTCGCGGATGCCGCCCATGCCGATGTCGCCGTAGAAGCGATCCGGGCAGAGTTTCTGCAGTTTCTTGCGGGGGCTGTAGATCGACACCCAACGCCGCATGTACGGCACCATCGTGAGGTAAGTATCGTAGGCGCCGTCGGTCACCACGCAGCGGATCGTCGGATCCTCGGCCGCGAGGAGGATGGCCAAGCACCCGCCTTTGCTGATGCCGAAGACGCCGAGACCGCGGCTGTCCGCATCCGGGCGGGACTTCAAATACACCACGGCGGCGCGGGCGTCGTCCAAATCCCGGCTCGTGATCCACTGGAGCGGGGCATAATTCGGATCGCGGTCGCTTTCACCCTGATTGCGCGGCTCGTAGGCGAAGATGTCGTAGCCGGCCGAGCGGAGTTTCTCGCAGTATTGGATCGACGACCAACGGTCGGAGCCGAATTCGAGGCCGAAGAGAATGACCCCACGGCGTTGGCCGTGCCCCTTCAAGTAACACCCGCTCAGTCCCAACCCTTGGGGCGTCGTGAAGCGGACGTCTTCGGCGTCGGGATTGGGCGTGCCGCGGGGGATGATGAAGAGGGGTTTTTCTTCGAAGATGCGGACGATTTGTTCGAGGAACTTGCGTCGGTAGTGGAAGACGGCCCAATAGTAGGCGGCGACGAGCAGAGCCGTGAGGCCCGCGAAACCGCCGATCAGGAACCAACACCAATCGGGCACGCCAGAACTCCGGGTGAAGACTCTTCCGAACAGATAGTGACAGATAGAACGGGGATCCGCCGGCAGTTCAAGATTTATTGATCCGTGCCAATTTGTCCCCCGTCCGCCCCATCGCTCCGTTCGGCATCAACTTCCGAGACAGCAGAGTTGCTATCGGGCACAACCCACGCCACCCCGGAGTCAATCCGGGTGTTTTAGCACGAAGTTGGCGCTCTGGACATCCTAAAAGGGAGTACGTGCCGAATGTGCGGGCGGATGCGGCGTTTCCTCACCGCTTCTTCTTCGTCGCCGGCAGAATATCGGTGGCGTCGCGGCTCGGTTCTTCCTCGCCCGGCTCGCCGCCGGGGGGTGTGAGCCGCCAAGGAATCGTGACCTTGGCCAAGTCGTACCCGAGCGCGAACAGTTTCTTCCTGGCCGCGGGGTCGAAGGTCGTGCTGTTCGCCGGCACATCCGCGTCATCGGGAATGGCGAGCATCTGGAACTTCATCCCGCTGACGGAACAGAACGAGTACTGGCCCAGCAGCTCCGAACGATACAGCGCGTAGAGCGCCGCCGAGACGGTGCTCGTGATCCGCCGGACGAAGCCGGGATCATCCTTCAGCAACGGCGGGTAGAGCTTCCCGGCCGCCATCGCGTAGAGGTTCGACCCTTTGAGCCAAAGCGGTTGATCGTTCTTGGGTTTCTCGGCACCCGGCCCCAAACGGAGGAACGTTTGGCAGGCCGCCCCGCCGTCGACGTGTTCCTCGGTGAATTTCTGACCGTCCACTTCGTAATTGAAGGCCACGCTCGGGAGCAAGCCGGGGATCGCCGCGGCGGCGAGGATGACCTTGCGGACGAGTTCCCCTGCATCCGGGCGACCGCTACTGGCGATGGCTCCGAGATCCCAGAAGCAGGGTCGGCGCGTCTTCAAGTTCATCGTGGCCACGAAGAGTCGCCGGCCCTCGGCGTGAGCGTCGCGGATATCCAGGAGCATGCATTCGTTGATTTCGGTTTCGAAGAGCTTTTTCATCCGCTGCGGATTGGCCAACGCGCCGTTCTTCAACAATTCCCAGATCGGCTGGTATTGGAAGATCGTTTCGTCTTGCAGGGTCGTGAAGAAATACTGGAGGCGTGCGTCGTACTTCGACCCGAGGAAGGCGTACAAACCGACGAGGGCGCCGCTGCTGACACCCGTGACGGTGTCGAACGAAGGTCGCTTCCCGGACGCCGTCCAACCGACCAAGAGACCGGCGTTGTAAGCGGCATATTGACCGCCCCCCGAGAGCGTCAGGACGTTGAGCGGTTTCTTCTTGACGGGATTGGGTGGAATCTTGTCGAACGTCGCGGCGAGGTTGGTGACGGTCGGGCGAATCATCAGCGAATCTTCGGTGTGATTCGGCGACAATCCCGGAACCGGCGTCTTCTGCGTTTCGAGCGTGTGATCGCGGTTCTTGTGGTGTTTGCAGCCGGTGGCAACCGGGAGCGCGGCGAGGCCGAGTGCCAAGACGAACAGTGAAACGAATCGGTAGATCGTTCGATGATCCATCATCTCACGGAGTACCACGGTGGTGCCGACGGAACCGGTGCGTGGCACGTCAGTACCCCTGCGCGCAGCCGTGTGTCAAGGGCGATCGCAAACGGCCAATTTGACGCCACAACGCCTACCGGCGATATTATCGGTCGATCCGGCCCCGCAACTCCCCCGGAAATCGGATTTCATGCCCTCGGTCCCCGTGGAAGGGTGCAACCAAATTCTCTGGGTCGAACCGGCGCCCCGTCGGACTTTTGCGCCCGTGGTTGGCAAACCCGACTCGAAAATGATTCCAGCCGAGAGTGCCCCTCCCCCTCGTGGAATCATTTCCGATTTCTGGTAGAACCAATGCGCCCCAACGACTTGCGTTCGAATTCGCGTCCCGCAATGCCGGCTGAAACCATTTTGGGACCCGGTGCGGACGCGAAAAACCGCCCGCCGCAATCCGGCGCAGGCCCCCAGAGAATTTGGATACACCCGCGTGGAATAGGAGACGCATCGATGCGGCCAACGGCAACCGCCGCATCGTGAGCAGCGATGTCTTCTCGGGGCCGCAACCGTACACGCTGGCCGTGCAGAGCAAGTGATTTCGGAGGGAACCCGGCCCTACTTCGCGGCCACGCCCTTGTTCCAGTAGATCCGGCAATTGCCCGTGGCCCGGCCGACGGCGACGATGTCGGGCTTCTTGTCCCCGTCCAAATCCGCGACGATCAGATCCTCAACGGCAACCCCGCCGTCTTCGAGAATGTAGCGCTCCCACTTCTTGGTTTTCTCGTCGTGCCGATAGATGCGGACGCCGCGCTTCTCGGTGAATTTGTCGCCCTGCTTCGGATCCGGGTTGTCGCGGACGCCGACGATCAAGTCGTCGTAGTGGGATGTTAACATTCCGAACCCCCCTCGGCCGAGCTTCGCGAACTTCACCGCATGACCCCAGCGGAGTTGTTCATCGATGACGGTGCGCGTCCACATCGCGGCGTTCTTGTCCTTCCCGCCCTTGACCGGCGGAAGGTAGACGACGACCTTGTTCCCGTGCCACGGCTCGATCGTCGCCGCGACGGCGTCCGGGATGATCGGCGAACGCGGGTGGCCGCGCTGTTCTAATGCGATGCCGAAGTCGAAATAGTCGCCGACGGCCACCTCGCTGGCCCCGCGGCTCCCCTTCGGAGTCACCTGATCCCCCTCGCCGATCTTCTCGGCTGACCATTCGTGCCGATCGGTCTTTCGGATGCGGTGCAGCCCGCCGTAACTGACAGCGAAGAAACTGTGGAAAGACGTGCCACTCTCGACGAAGTTGTGCACCACATGCAGTTCCTCGCTCAGCACCGTCGATGTCCAGCTTTCGGGCTTCTCCGGATCCTTCGCCGGCACCTTGTACGAAACGAACCGCACCGCCCGGCCGTCGAGCCAGTTCTTGTCTATGGTGGCTACGCGGCACATCAGAGGGGCCATCACGAATTCGGGAATTCCGACGCCATCGTTGTCGAATGCGCGCAC
>JANOSQ010000251.1:0-3980 GCA_031415915.1 Fimbriiglobus sp.
ACGTGCCCGGCCTTGTCCATGTCGCCCATCGGCACTTGGTGCGAGCGCCAGTAGTCCTCGCACTTCTTGCCGTCGATCTCGGCGGGGCAGGTCCAACCTTTGGGGGTTCGCAAGACGATCATCGGCCACGCCGGCCGGCCCGTGACGCCATGAGTCCGGGCGTCGGCTTGGATGCGGTGGATGTCGGCGACGCAGGCGTCGAGCGCAGCGGCCAGTTCCCGGTGGACCGCCATCGGCTCGTACCCCTCGACGAAATACGGCGTGTAACCGTAGCCTTCCATGAGCTTGCGCAACTCGTCCTCGGGGATGCGCGCGAGGATGGTCGGACTGGCGATCTTGTAGCCGTTGAGGTGCAGGATCGGCAGCACCGCCCCGTCGGTCGCGGGGTTGAGGAACTTGTTCGAGTGCCAACTCGTGGCCAGCGGCCCGGTCTCGGCCTCGCCGTCGCCGACGACCGCGGCGACGATCAGGTCGGGGTTGTCGAAGGCGGCCCCGAAGGCGTGCGACAGGGCGTAGCCGAGTTCGCCGCCCTCGTGGATGCTGCCGGGCGTCTCGGGGGCGACATGGCTCGGGATGCCGCCGGGGAAGCTGAACTGCTTGAAGAGCCGCCCCAGCCCGGCCGCGTCCTGCGTGATCTCCGGGTAGACCTCGGTGTAAGTGCCTTCCAGATAGGCGTGGGCGACCAGCGACGGCCCGCCGTGACCGGGGCCGGTGATGAACAGAACGTTCAGGTCGTGGGCGGCGATAATCCGGTTCAAATGGACGTAGAGGAGGTTCAACCCCGGCGACGTGCCCCAGTGACCGAGCAGCCGCGGCTTGACGTGCTCCCGGCTCAACGGCTCTCGGAGCAGCGGATTGCCGAGCAGGTAGATCTGGCCGACGGAAAGGTAGTTGCTGGCCCGCCAATAGGCGTCCATCTTCGCCAACAGCTCGTCGGTCATCGGATCATCCGTGGGTTGCATAGGCCTACGCCGGGGTTGTCGGTTCCAAAAGCTTGGGCACGGAAGCGTCGGCGCTCTCCCGCCGGAGGACACGCAGCAAGGCGAACAGCACGGCGGCGGTGACGGGGCCGACGACCAGCCCGAGAACCCCCAGCACTTGGATGCCGCCCAAGATGCTCACGAACACCACCAGCGGGTGCATCCGCACGATGCCTTTGAGCACCCACACCCGGACCACCGTATCCACTTGGGAGACGATCGCGCCGCCGTAGACTGCCAACACGACGGCGGCGGTATGGTGCCCTTGCAGAAAGAGGATTCCGGCGGTGCTCGCCCAGACGGATGCGGACCCGAGGAACGGGATCGGCGAGCAGACGACGGTCAGCAGCGACAGCAGGATGATCCAAGGCCCCGCGCCCGTGTTCGCGATCGAGTCCAGCACGAACAGACCGAGGCCGAACGCGACCCCCTGCGCGATCGCGGCGGCGAGCACGGACCAGACCAGTCCGCGGCAGACGCGCGCGAACTCCCGGTGGATCAGTCGCTCGTGGCGGTCGTCCAGCGGCGTGATATCTTCCCACGCGGCGACCAACTGCTGGCCGTCCTTCAAAAAGAAGAACAGGGCGAAGAAGAACACGGCCGCGCCGATCGCCAAGCCCGGCAAGTTGCCGAGCAGCCTCAACGACCGGTGGTAGAGGGCCTGTTCGAGTTCCGCGCCGCTATCGCGAACCCATTCGCGCACACGGTCTTCTTCGGTGCCGGTCGTCCGGCTCACCCATTCGATCGCCGGCCGCAGTCGGGGACTGTTTTCGGAGTGCCGAGTCCCGTCGGGATGCGCGGGTCCGACTTCTTTCAAGAGGCCGTGGAGATCCTCGTAGGCGACGCCGACGGCCAAGATCGGGGGGATCGCGATGATCGAGACGAACGCTACGGTCAGCCCCGATGCGGCGAGCCAGTCGAGACCGCCCATGCGCCGGACCAGCTTCTCTTGGAGCGGATGCGCGAGCACGGCGACGATAGCCGCGAACACCAGCGGTAGGGCCAGCGAATGCAAGAGGAGAAGGAACAGCAGAGCCAGGACGACGGTGACGACCACGAGCGCCAGATACTTCGCGGTGATCCGCCGCGAACCGTTGGGAGCATCGTGGTTCGGCATGCGGGTAACCTCAACGGCCATCGGGACGCACTGTACCGATGGCGCGGACGACGATCCGGGCGATCATCGCTTCTTCGTCCGTCGGGATGACCCGGACCGCGACCGCGCCGATGGAGATCACGGGGGCGTTCGCGGCGTTAGCCGCGGGGTCCAGCTCGATCCCGAGGAATTGGAGGCCTTCGCACACCTTGTGCCGAACCTCCGGAGCGTTCTCCCCGATGCCCCCGGAGAAGATCAGCGCGTCGAGGCCGCCGAGGGCGGCCGCGTAGGCGCCGACGCACTTCCGGATCCGATAGCAGAAGAGATCCACGGCCTCGGTGGCGTGCGGGTCGGTCGCCTGCGCCGCCAGCAGGTCGCGCATGTCCGAACTGGTCCCCGACACACCCAGGAGGCCCGACCGACGTGTCACCAACTCCTCGAGTTGGTCCGCCGTTAGCCCCTCGGAGCGCGCGAGGTGGATCAGCACGCCGGGGTCGATGTCACCGGTTCGGGTGCCCATCACCAGCCCGCCCGCCGGAGTCAGCCCCATCGTGGTGTCGATGCACTGGCCATTGCGCACGGCCGCCATGCTGGCGCCGGATCCGAGGTGGGCGAGGATCGCCCGGCCGCGCGCCGCCTCCGGGCCGGCGAGACGTTCCCACTCTTCCATCAGGTGGGCGTAGGACAGTCCGTGGAACCCGTAGCGGCGCAATCCCGCATCGGCGTAGGCGCGCGGGATCGGCAATAGCCGGGCCACACTCGGCAGGTCGCGGTGGAAGGCGGTGTCGAAACAGGCGACCTGCGGCACCCCCGGCAGCCGGCGAGTCACGGCCTCGATCAGTCGGATCGCGTCGGGCAAATGGGCCGGGGCGAACGGGGTCGCCGCGCGCAAGTCGTCGAGCAGGTCGGGGGTCACGGGTTGCGGGTCGAAGTGCTTGGGCCCGCCGTGGACGACCCGGTGCCCGACGGCCACCACGCCCTCCAAGTGGCCGCCGAGTGCCAGCGCGTCGAGCCAATCGGTGGGAACAGCGTTGGGATCGATCCGATCGACGGCCCCGCGACGGAGACAGCGAAGCGGATCCCCGGCGGCGAACAGGGCGAATTTGACGCTCGACGACCCGCCGTTGACCGCGAGGACGCGATCGCACTGGCGGGAGGTAAGGTTGGTGGTCGCGGACATCGACCCATCTCAAGGCGCAGAGCGAATGGTCAATGTAGGGAATGAGGATGTGTGAGCCGGCAATGGCAATCGATTGTCCGAAGTGATAGGCCGGCCCCGATCCTACGATGGGGGATGAAAAAGGAGCGCATCTTCGGATGGTATGCGAGAATACTGGCATCCTGCAAACGACGCAATCCCGCCGGTGTAGTCATGGGAGGTGGACTATGGTGATCCGTGAGATGAGCCGGGAAGAGTGCCTACGGGCGCTCGCGGGGACCAGAGTGGCCCGATTGGGCTGTGCGCTCGGAAATCAGCCTTACGTGGTGCCGGTATCACTCGCCTACCACAAACCGGAATCGGGAGAACCTTGTCTCTACGGCGTCACGACCGCAGGTCAAAAAATCGAGTGGATGCGGGCCAATCCGCTGGTCTGCGTCGAGGTGGACGACGTCGCGGCCCACGACCGGTGGGTGAGCGTCATCGTCTTCGGCCGCTACGAGGAATTGCCCGAAACCCCTGGTCAAGACGACGCGCTCCTGCGCGCCGAAGAGGCATCGCTCCGCGTGCACGATCGTTCGGCGCGACTCGGCGAGACCACGCCCGAGAGGCCGGCGGACACCGACGAGCGGTTGCGGGCCTACGGACTCCTCAAGGCCCAAGTCTGGTGGTGGGAGCCGGTTTGGGCCGCTTGGCTGGCGCGGGCCCACCGCGATCCATCCGAGACGTACAAAATCATTTACTA